>CAILTC010000001.1 GCA_903837025.1 uncultured Bacteroidota bacterium
AAATTAGATCAAGCAAAAAACCCTACAGCTCGTGCTGCTACAGCTCCAGTAGGTGCTGCACCACAACCAGCTGCTGGTAGCGCTAAATGAAGTTCAGAGTTTTCTGCGCCAAATCCAGAAGGAAAAATTGTTAGCCTAAAAGAAAGTTTAGGGAAAATAACAATTGTAGATTTTTGGGCATCTTGGTGTGGACCTTGTAGAGCCGAAATGCCAAACATAGTTGCCATTTACAAAGACTTTCATCCGAAAGGATTAAATATCATTGGAATCTCTTTGGATAAAGATGCAGCTAAATGGAAAGATGCAATTGCAAAAAACAATCTTTCTTGGACTCAAGTTTCGCACTTGAAATTCTGGGAAGAACCAATTGCAATTCAATATGGAGTTCAAGAAATTCCTACTATGTTTATACTAGATTCATCTGGTAAAGTCATAACAAAAGGTTTGACAGGAGAAGCTCTTAGATCAAAAATCAAGGAACTTTTATCAAAATAATACCTTATTTTACGCAAATAAAAAAAATCTCCCTAGTGGAGATTTTTTTATATAATTCAATACCAATACATTAAAAATTATACTGAAATTAAGTGCTAATTTAATTTGGAAACCTGAAAACAGTTTTTATATTTGCAACCGCTTAGCAGAATTGGTGCAAGCAAAAAAAGGTATCCGGGGAGATACTCAAGCGGCCAACGAGGGCAGACTGTAAATCTGCTGTGTGAACTTCGCAGGTTCGAATCCTGCTCTCCCCACAAAAATAGAAAACACATTTTTTAAGAAGCTCGCTTCATTAAAAATGTGTTTTTATTTTTGTGCAAGGTTTCCCCTTTGGATAATTGAAAATAATCCTGCTCTTCTAAATCATATTATTTTGAAATATCCTAATGCGAAACCTTGTACCCACAAAAACAAAAAGTCCTGATAACTCAGGACTTTTTTCGTTTGGGATTTTTAGTTTTTTATTCTAAAATAAAACTCATACTTACATTCACCGTTATTTCTATTTCACCTACTGCCAATGTTTCTTTTTGAGCTTCTCCAGCATCCATAGCCATAGCTTTCATGGCGTACATTCGAGGCTGTGGATTATACGTTTGTGAATTGTCAGAAATAAGAACTGCTTTCCCCACTTTTTGTCCAAGAACCGATACAAAATCTTCGGCTTTTGCTTTAGCTTCTTTTACGGCTAGTTTTCGAGCATCGGATTGTAATTGAACCATTTTTGAAGACTTGAACTCTACATTGTCAATTTTATTGATCCCTTCATTGACCAAACCTTCCATTAATGCATCATATTTAGACAAATCCTTCAATAAAATTTGAACGGATTGTGTTGCCACATAATTCGATTTCTTTTTAATATAATCATAATTGGGGTTCAAAGCCACGCGCTGAGTTTGAAAATCTTCTTTTGCTACATTCGATTTTTTGATAAATTTTAAAATGGCATCCATTTTAGAATCATTTTCTTTCTTCACGTCTTCGGCCTTTGTGCCCTTTGTTTCGATCGAAATTGAAATAGCAACCTGGTCTGGAACTACTTTTACTTTTCCTTCGCCAGAAACGTTAATCAAGGGAACTTGTTTTTGGTCTTGAGCATAAGACATTGTAATAAATAAAAGACTTAGAATCAGAATTGCTTTTTTCATTTTAATTTTGTTTTAATTTGTTTTTGCAATCCTATTCAAAACTTGTGCCAATTATAATTTACCTGTTTTAGACAGTACAAAAAGAATCACAATAGGAATTGCTAAAAGCAGCACCATAGCGGTATTATCTACAATCATTGCAGGTTCTTTTAGCAAAGTAATCAAATAACCTCCTATAGCACCGCCAAAATGAGCCGTATGACCAATGTTGTCGTTCTTGGCTTTCATTCCGTAAATTGAATATAGCAAATATCCAATTCCAAAGAGATAAGCCGGAATGGGAATTACATAAAATAAGCCCAACATCATACTTGGATTAATTAAAATCGCCGAATACAAGATTCCCGTTACTGCTCCCGAAGCCCCGATGGCTCTGTAACTATAATCGTTTTTGTGCATTAATAAAGTCAGTAAACTACCAAAAACTAGACTTCCCACATAAATCAATAAAAAAGAAAAGCTTCCAAAATGGTCGATTACTACTGGAGCAAACATATAAAGCGTGAACATATTAAAGAATAAATGTCCCATATCGGCATGCAAAAACCCCGATGAAAACATTCGGATTTGTTCTCCAGCACGAATGCTGCCGATGTGAAATTCATATTTCCTGAAAAAGGATTCATCATTAAACCCTTTGTAACTAAATAAAACATTGGCTGCAATGATTACA
>CAILTC010000002.1 GCA_903837025.1 uncultured Bacteroidota bacterium
AATTATGGTTTTCTAAAATTGCTTCTATCAAAACAGCTTCTTCTTCCTCAATTTTTTTGTAATTGAAAGTGGAACGAAAAACGGAAATTAAGGATAAAATACGTTCTATATTTTTTCCTGTTTCTAGTAAATAAAAACCATTATCTCGCGGTAATGTTTCGTATATATTGCCATAAAAAGAAAAAAGACGAATATGTAATTTGTCCAAGGCATGATTGACCTGATTGATGCTATTGGTATTGGTGTTTTTGAGTGCAAAAAAACTTTCTTGAACTAAATTGATAATACGTCGGGTGTCATGATTCCATTTTTCGCTGACTTGATTAATGGTGCTAAGCAAAGCTTGAACGTTGTAAACTACTGAACCTGGTTTATCGGTATCATTAATCAAAAGTAGCAGTTCGGCAATTGGGTTTTCAAAAATGGCTTCATTATCAAATTCTTCGCCTTCTTTAGGCTCTTTTCCAACAAATCCAGGATAAGTTTGGGTAAGATGGGTCAGCGATTTTAATAAAACAATTAAAAATTCGGGTTGTTTTTTCTCGTTTTTGTTAACATTTTCGTTAAGCCTATTCAGAATTATTTTCAGAAAACTACGAAGTCCCATCGTTCTTTCGCACAAGCGACCCACCCAAAATAAATTTTCGGCGTTTCGACTTGTCAAAGAATTATTCAGTTGATTGTAGTTATTTTTCCTTTCAATCACTTTTTCATGATACGCTGAGGGTGAATCGGATATTATCCAAGTGTCTTTTGAAATCCCTCCAAATTGGTTCGAAATTTCAAACTTTCCTTTTACAGCCGAACTTCGGGTTAATCCCCCTTGCATGACTTGGTAATCCTCTCCGTCGGCCACTAAAAAAGCACGAATAGAAGCAAATCTAGGCTCTATGGTTCCATTTATAAAAGAGGGTGTCGTAGATAAACTGACTTCTTCTTGAGCAACAAAATCTTTGGGACTTTTTAGAATTAACTGTTTTAGGTCTTCTAATTGTTGAACATTCAATAAGCGTCCGTAAATGGATCTGAAGCCTTGTTTCCGGTTGGTTTTTTTTATAATTAATTTTGGCAAATTGGCGATTACAAAGTTTAATTCTTTGGTTTGACCGCACCACCAAGTGGCAATTGAACTCATCAATAAAGGTTCGTTGAGTAAAAATTTACAGGCATTTTGCATAAAGGCCATTAAACCATAATTCTCTAAAACACTAGTTCCGGGAGGATTAAAAACGGAAACATTTCCTAGGCGAATCACTTGTAATAAACCGGGAATTCCCAACAATGAATCTCTTCGTAATTCGAGGGGATCGCACCATTCGTCATCTAATCGCTTGATGATTACATCTATTCGTTCGAGTTGATCGATAGATTTTAGATATAAAAAACCATCTCGAACTAACAAATCACTTCCTTGAACGAGCGTATAACCTAAATAAGGGGAAAGATAAACGTGTTCGAAATAGGTTTCATTTCCTGGACCAGGTGTTAAGAAAACCACATTTGGATTTTCGTTGGTGTTATTTCCTAGCGTGTCAACGGTTTGTTGTAATTGACTAAAATAAGGCGAAAGCCTAGATCGATAGGTTTTTAGATTGAGTTCAGGAAAAACCTTACTCATTACAATTCTATTTTCGAGCGCATATCCTGCTCCCGATGGGGATTGAGTTCGATTGTCTAATAACCACATTTTTCCGTCAGGACCACGTGCTAAATCAACCGCATAATTCAATAATTGTTTGTCGTTTTTTTGTCTAATGTCAAAACAAGGCAAAAGAAAACCTGAATTATCAAAAACTAATTCGGCAGGAATAATGCCATTTTTGATTAAGGTTTGAGGACCATAAAGATCTTTTAAAATCAAATCAAGCAGCTGAGCTCTTTGTTTTAATCCTTTTTCGATGGTTTTCCATTCGGATTCGTGAATAAGAAACGGAATGGGATCCAATTTCCAAGCACGATCTGCCTCTTTATTCGAATCATAAACATTAAATGTAACTCCGTTTTCCTTTAATTTTTTTATGATTTCTTCATTTCGCAATCCGATTTCTTCAATACCAATAGCTTCTAAAGTATCAAACAAGCCCTGCCAATAAGGTTTTATATTACCTTCTTGGTCAACGACTTCGTCGTAGGAATTAATTTTTTCTTTATAGGCGTTGAGTAGTCCCAATGAAATATCTTGAATCATTTGTAATTATTGAATGTTTGCATTTTTATAATCTTGCAAAATAGTAGTTTTTTATGGGAACAACAATACAATTGTTCAAAATAAACTATTATTTTTTCGCCACCCAAAAATGCCTTAAATCCAATGTATTTGGATATTCAGGATTCACTAATTCTATTGGTGTATCGGGTTTTAAATTACTTTTATTTTGAGCTACAAATCTCGAAACAGTAGGCGTATTAATTACAGGTGCACTTTGTTCGGAAGTACTTGATGGTGTATGACCAAAATCCCAAAAACGACTTATTTTTCTCGATTCGGCTTCGTAACTATTAACCGGATAGGTTTCGAAACTTCGTCCTCCGGGATGCGAAACAAAATAGGTGCAACCTCCAATCGATTTATTATTCCAAGTATCAACAATATCAAAGACCAATGGTACATCAATACCAATATTAGGGTGCAATGCCGATGGCGGATTCCAAGCTTTATACCGAATTCCAGCTACATATTCGCCTTTAGTTCCGGTACTTCTTAACGGAATTCGACAGCCTTTGCAAAGCAAAATATGACGTTCTGGTATGATTCCCGAAATTTTAACTTGCAATCTTTCCAAAGAAGAATCGACAAAACGAGCTGTTCCGTTGCTGGATAATTCCTCGCCCAAAACGTGCCAAGGCTCTATTCCTAATCTAATTTCTAATTGAATATTATCCACCGTAATGCCTCCATGATGCGGAAAACGGAATTCGAAAAACGGATCAAACCACGAGATATCAAAATCGTAACCTGCTTCTTTTAGATCATTAACCACATCAATCATATCCAAATAAGCAAAGTGAGGCAACAAGAATTTATCATGTAATTCGGTTCCCCAACGCACTAATTTTTTCTCATACGGATTTTTCCAAAACTTGGCTACCAAGGAACGGACCAATAAATTTTGAACCAAGTTCATGTGTTTGTGTGGCGGCATATCAAAAGCGCGTAATTCTAAAATTCCCAAACGCCCAGTCGAAGAATCGGGCGAATATAATTTATCGATGCAAAATTCGGTTCTATGGGTATTTCCGGTGATGTCCGTGAGTAAATTTCTAAAAATACGATCCACCATCCAAAAAGGGATTTCCTTGTCTTTCGGAATTTGTTCAAAAGCAATTTCCATTTCATACAAACGCTCATCGCGACCTTCGTCAATACGCGGCGCTTGACTGGTTGGACCAATAAAAGGCCCTGCAAAAAGATAACTCAAAACGGGATGATGCTGCCAATAGGTAATCAAACTTCGTAATAAATCAGGTCTTCGCAATAATGGACTGTCTTCGGGTTTTGCTGCACCAAGGGTTACGTGATTTCCACCACCTGTTCCGGTATGACGCCCATCAACCATAAATTTATCGGTTCCCAAACGAGATAAAAAGGCTTCTTCATACAAAGCCGTTGTGTTATCGACAATTTCTTGCCATGATTTTGCGGGATGCACATTGACTTCGATAACGCCCGGATCAGGTGTTACCATCATTTTTTCAAGGCGATAATCGGTTTCGGGTTGGTAACCTTCAATTCGAACCGGAATTTGTAATTTTTCGGCAGTCGCTTCCACCGAAGCAATTAAGTCTAAATAGGTTTCTAAATAATCCGTTGGCGGCAAGAAAACATAAATAATTCCGTCCCGTTCTTCGACACACATTGCTGTCGAAAAAGTTTCAACTTCAAATAAAAGAGGCTCTTTTCCTTCTTTTTCCTCCTCTTCGGATTGTGGTGTTTCAACTGCTTTGTATGCAGCTGAAATTTTGCCATAGCGATCATCAACGGTTTGATAATAATCGCCCAACGGCGGTAATTCTTCGAATAAACTTCGAGAAACGGGCTGTTCTCTTTTGTTTTTAGAAACTTTTGGCAAAGATTCTAAAGGCAAACGCAAGCCAATAGGGGAGTTTCCGGGGATCAAATAACATTGACCTCTTCGGAATTCCCATACACAACTCACCCAACTATTGGTTTCGTGAATCCATTTGAGCGGCACAACAAAACCAGATGGATTGTTCAAGCCTTTTTCTAATAGTTTGGCCAAGGTATGACGCTGCACCGAATCCTTCAGATTTACGGCAAGCGGATCTAAATTGACGGGTAATTTTCCTTCTTCCAAAGCCCAATAAATGGGGTCTTCATAAGTTGGATTTATATTTTTGATATCAATGCCCAAGTATTTTGTCAATTCGATAGCAAAACGTTCGGCATCGTGAAAACTAAATTTCGTACCGTCTTCTTTGGCAATTAAAGCATCGTTTTTCCAAAGTGGTAATCCATCTTTTCTCCAGTATAAAGCATATTGCCAGCGGGGAAATAATTCGCCGGGATACCATTTTCCTTGACCAAAATGAAGCAATCCTCCGTGAGCAAAACGCGTTTTTAATCGAAGGGCTAAATCATAAGCGAGTTTCCGTTTTAAAGGGCCATCGGCAGTAGAATTCCATTCGGGAGATTCGAAATCATCGATAGAAACAAACGTTGGTTCGCCACCCATTGTCAAACGAACATCGCCATCAATCAGGTCCTTTTCGACGTCGTTGCCCACCTTCATAATACTTGACCATTGCTGTTCGGTATAGGGTTTTGTAACTCTCGGATCTTCGTGAATGCGGGTTACGGTATTGTCAAATTCAAATTCAACTTGGCATCTTTCGCTTGCGCCAGTAACAGGAGCGGCACTTTCAAAATCGGGTGTGCAACACAAAGGAATATGTCCTTCGCCAGCAAAAAGTCCGGAAGTGGGATCGAGTCCAATCCATCCTGCACCAGGTAAATATACTTCGACCCAAGCGTGTAAATCGGTGAAGTCATTTTCAGGTCCTGATGGGCCGTCAAGCGATTTTACATCGGAGGTTAATTGAACCAAATAACCAGAAACAAATCGAGTTGCTAAACCAATACTTCGCAAAGCTTGAACCAAAAGCCAAGCGAAATCACGGCAAGAACCGCTTTGTAATTCTAAGGTTTCTTCGCTAGTTTGAACACCAACTTCGAGTCGGATATTATAATTTAAGGTCTGAAATACTAATTGATTGGCAAAGACCAAGAAATCAACCGTGATTAGGTCTTTCTTTTGTCTTAATTTTTCAACAAAAGCATCAAATTTTCTTCCTTTTTCTTTTACTTCAAGATAAGGCCATAATTCTTTGTGTAGTTTACTTTCGTAGAAAAAAGGAAATTTTTCTGCATATTCTTCGACAAAAAAGTCAAATGGATTGATGACTTGAAGTTTAGCGATTACTTCGACTTCAACTCGTAATTCGGTTGTTTTTTCATTAAAAACCACTCTCGCTTGGTAATTTCCAAAAGGATCTTGTTGCCAATTGATAAAGTGATTTTCGGGATAGATTTTGAATGTATATCCTTCAATAGCCGTTCGTGAATGTGCGGCGGGTCTCAGCCTAAAAATGTGTGGAAATAGTTTAACACTTCGATCAAATTTGTAGGCTGTTTTGTGTGAAATAGCTATTTTTATGGACATAAGTAAGGCTTTTTACGAAATTATTTAGTAGATACAAATATTGAAAAAAAAACACCATTTATCGAATTTATATGATAATAATGAATGTGTTTTAGTTTATAATTTCTTCAAATCAATAATTATAAGATTACATATTGAGAATAATATAAATATAGGTATAAACGTACATGAGTAGAGGGTAGTGCTATCCGTTTGAGAGCAAGTAAAAGACTAAAATTCATTATTTGTCGAGATTTAAATACGGATATTAATAAAAAAAAATCTTATAACAACAATGATTTAAACCTTTTGTAAATTATCACATCTAAATACTTGAACATCATAAATTTTGAAATGAATAAATACTACTCTTTTTTCTGTTTTTTCCTTTTATTTTGTTCTGCTCATTCCCAAGATAAATTCCTGATTAAAGGAACCGTACTTGATCTTACTTCTCATTTGCCTTTAGAATCAGCTACAGTATATTTTTCTAATGTTAAGGACTCTACAGTAAT
>CAILTC010000003.1 GCA_903837025.1 uncultured Bacteroidota bacterium
CCCTTTAATATGCTCAATAGATTTTACTTTTTCGTCTACTTCTCTTGGTAAGCTCTCAGCAACGGGACAGTTTGGCGAAGTAAGTGTCATCAGGATTTTCACCTCATAATCGGTACTTACCATAACGTCATAAATCAAACCTAATTCGTATATGTCAACAGGAATTTCGGGATCGTAAATGGTTTTTAATTTTGCTACGATTTCTATTCCTAATAAGTTGGTGTCTATTACTTGTTCCATAATTTTTTTGTTTTTTTAACCATATAAGTCATATAAGGTTTTTTTTATTGTTTTTTATAGTAAATTGTAAGGTCATTTAAGGTTTTTATAAATTCTTATATGTTTTAATAATTAATCCTCTAGCATTCGATAATATTCATTTACCATTGTTTTTTGCCCTTCATAATAAATGTTTTTTACATTAAAATTAATCAATAAACCGATTGGAACCTTTAATAAGTTCATATATGTAAGCAATTGCGCTTCAAAAATAGGATTTATTTCAGTTACCGATTTTAGCTCTACCACAAGGGAATTTTCTATTAACAAATCACACCTTAGTTTTGACTCTAACTCATATCCTTTATAATTTAATGGAATCTGAAGTTCAGAAGAAAAATTTATTTTTCTTAATTCTAATTCTTTTTTAAGACATTGGTGATAAACATTTTCTAAAAGACCTGCACATATGTTTTTATGAACTTCAATTGCTGCTCCATTTACTTGATACACTAAATCTTTGAGAAAACTTCTAGTTATAATCATGTTGTATCCTATTAATGTACTTGTTTAAATCATTTTCAAAGAATTACTTGTATCAAATGTTTTTCATTAACGTATTAAAAAAATACTTATATTGACTTCTTTTTTTTTTAAACGGTTACTCACACTTACTAACCTTTAAAGAAAACTTATTTGACTTATATGTTAAATCATTTTTTTTGCATCGAAAGCCAATGCGTACATCTTTATGTTTTTTATCATCGATACCAATCCATTGGCGCGTGTTGGCGATAAATGTTCTTTTAATCCAATTTCGTCAATAAAATCCATATCGGCATTCAGAATATCGGTAGCAGTTTGGTTCGAAAAAACCCGAATCAATATCGCTATAATCCCTTTGGTCAAAATGGCGTCACTATCGGCGGTGAAAACAATTTTGTCTTCGTTTTGTTCGCCTTTTAACCAAACTTTCGACTGACATCCTTTGATGAGATTATCATCGGTTTTGAATTCTTCTTGAATTAAAGGTAAGTTTTTACCCAAATCAATCATGTATTCATAGCGTTGCATCCAATCGTCAAACATCGAAAACTCGTCTATTATTTCTTCTTGTATTTTTTTAATGCTCATTATTATTTTTTAGCAAATGAATTTATTTTATCAACTAATTTATTTATTTTTTCTGGTGGAAATCCATGATCGAAAGCGGTACTTTGATAGGTTTTCTCCTGATATATTATTTTTAAATTCGCAATAGCAGCTCCATCATGAAATCGTTTTTGGGTCGGAGCTTTCAATGTCGCCAAACTATCTAATTCGATACTTTCAAAATAGCCTATTAATTCCTTCCAATCTGCATCCGAAATTTTGATTTCTTCTTCAATTCCAGTGTCACCTCTTTCCTTAGAAACCCTAACCATTTGGTTTTTGATGCTTATTTTTTGATAGAAACCTCTGGTGTTCGCTGTATATTCCAAAACGGCGATTTTCAGATCGCTTTTGGTTTGACTCGAACAACTTTTCCCAAGAAATACGCTTAATAAAATCAGGGTAAATAGTTTCATATCAATTTTTTTAGGATAACATAAGTTGCGCTTTTTTCACCGCTTCAACCATAATGTCGATTTCTTCATTGGTATTATAAAAAGCAAAACTCGCCCTTATGGTTCCTGGAATATTGAAAAACTCCATGACAGGCTGCGCACAATGATGACCAGTTCTCACCGCAATTCCTAATTTGTCTATAATCGTGCCAATGTCGTAGGGATGAATCCCCTCGATGTTAAACGAAATCACAGATGTTTTTTCCTTGGCTGTGCCAAAAATCCGTAAGCCTTCAATTTCTAATAAACGTTTTGTTCCGTATTCGACCAATTCTAATTCTTGTTTTTGAATGTTGTCAAAACCAATAGAATTCATGTAATCAACGGCAGTTCCTAACACAATTCCGCCAGCTATATTTGGCGTTCCCGCTTCAAATTTATGTGGTAAATCGGCATAAGTTGTTTTCTCGAAAGTGACTTCTTTTATCATTTCGCCACCCCCTTGATAAGGTGGTAATTTATTTAACCAAGCTTCTTTTCCATATAAAATTCCAGTTCCTGTAGGACCACACATTTTGTGACCCGAAAAAACATAAAAATCACAATCTAATTCTTGAACATCGGGTTTTAAGTGCGGAACGGCTTGCGCTCCATCAATCAAAACTGCGGCGCCAAATTCGTGCGCTTTGTCAATCATATATTTGATTGGGTTGATGGTTCCCAAAGCATTCGAAATATGATTTACCGTGACGATTTTGGTTTTATCCGAAAGCAATTTATCGTATTCAGCCATGATCAATTCGCCATTTTCATTCATGGGAATTACGCGCAAAGTGGCTCCCGTTTTCTCGCACAACATTTGCCAAGGCACAATATTGCTGTGATGTTCCATTGCCGAAACCAGCACTTCATCACCAGATTGTAACAGCGATGCAAAACCATTGGCAACAGCATTAATTCCGTGCGTTGTTCCCGAAGTAAAAATCACTTCGTAAGCGAATTTGGCATTAATATGACTTTGAATTTTGCCACGAGAAATCTCGTAAGCATCGGTTGCTAATTGGCTTAAAGTATGTACCCCACGATGAATATTGGCATTGATTTCTTGATAATATTCAGCAATTGCATCGATCACTATTTGTGGTTTTTGCGAAGTGGCTCCGTTGTCGAAATAAACCAATGGTTTTCCGTTAACCTTTCGGGAAAGAATCGGAAAATCGGCTCTAATTTTTTGAATGTCTAACATCTTGTTATTTAGAATTTTTCTAAATAC
>CAILTC010000004.1 GCA_903837025.1 uncultured Bacteroidota bacterium
GCTATAAGGCTTCGGATTAAAAGTATGTTTTTAAGATTTTACTCTCTAAAATCACCCATTTTACTGTATTTATCCATTCTTTGGGCAACTAATTCTTGTGTTGATAAGTCTTTCAATTCATTGTATCCTTTCATGATATATTGCTCTACTGTTTTGAAAGTTGACACTCTATCATAATGAGCTCCACCAAGTGGTTCAGGAATAATATCATCAATCAATTTTTGTCTTTTCATATCCGAAGAAGTCAACTTCAAAGCTTCGGCTGCTTGTTCTTTATAATCCCAGCTTTTCCAAAGTATCGAAGAGCAAGATTCTGGAGAAATAACCGAATACCAGGTGTTTTCTAACATATAAACTTTATCCCCTACTCCTATTCCTAATGCTCCACCAGAGGCTCCTTCGCCAACGATAACAACAATAATAGGCACTTTCAAGCGAACCATTTCGATAATATTTCTAGCAATTGCTTCTCCTTGTCCGCGTTCTTCCGCTTCAATCCCTGGGAAAGCTCCCGGAGTATCTACTAATGATAAAACAGGTATTCCGAATTTTTCGGCCATTTTCATCAATCGTAGTGCTTTTCGATATCCTTCTGGATTTGGCATTCCAAAATTTCTATACTGACGCGTTTTGGTATTAAATCCTTTTTGCTGACCAATAATCATAAACGATTGACCATCTATTTTACCTAAACCACCAATCATCGCTTTATCATCCTTAAAACCTCTATCACCATGAAGCTCTAGGAAAGTATCTCCGCAAAGAGCATTGATATGGTCTAAAGTATATGGTCTATTTGGGTGTCTTGATAATTGTACCCGCTGCCAAGCAGTTAAATTTTTATAAATATGTCTTTTAGTTTCTTCTAGCTTTTTTGTAAGTTGTTTGCATGTATTCGATACATCAACGTCTGATTCTTGTCCAATAACGACACATTTATCTAATTGGTCTTCAAGTTCTTTTATTGGGAGTTCAAAATCTAAATATTCCATGTGATTTGTTCCATTTATTTTGTTCGGATAGCAAAGATAAAATTTAATATCTTGAATGAAAGTAATTTTCAATAATTAATGAAAATCTGGCACCTAAAAATTCAAAAATAGAGTGAATTCTTAATATTAACCTTGGTTTTTATTAATACTAATGTAATCCTAAATTTATTTCGAAAGACTATTAATTCGTTACATTTGCAGGAGTTCAAAAATAAAAAATAAGCATAACATCCTAATCCTGATTTTTTTTAATAGATAAAATTAATTATTTTTGGGTTTTTATATCAAGCCTGATTTACCCTGTTAATTACCATGAAAAATTTACTTGTTGACTTAAAATCGTTCCTTATCATTTGTTTAACCTTTATAAGTACAGCACTTCTAGGCTTATTAGCGTATGGTAAAAAACCTTTGCATTTATTTGTAAATCAATTTCATTCCCCTTTTTGGGATACTTTTTTTAAATACTTTACCAATGTTGGAGATGGCTTGTTTGCTGGTCTTATCTTATTTATTCTTTTATTTTTCATCAACATCCGAAATATTTTTATTGGATTAGCAACATTTTTAATTTCCGGATTCATAAGTCAATTATTTAAAAAAGTGGCTTATTTTGACGAATTTCGACCATCAAAAACTTTTGGTCCTAACGAACTTTATTATGTTCCAGGGGAATTATTACATTACTATAATTCGTTTCCCTCAGGACATTCTACAACAGCATTTGCCATGTTTATGTTCTTGGCTTATGTTTTCAAAAAGCAATACTTACAAATTTCATTTGCAATCATTGCTTGTTTAGTTGCTTATTCGCGAGTGTATCTATCGCAACACTTTTTTGTAGATGTAGTTTGCGGTGGACTTATAGGAATGACCTCTTTCATCCTTTCCTATTTCATCTTTAGGTCTGCAAAAATAAATTGGTTTGATAAAACAATACCCTCCTTGTTTCACCAAACCAATCCATAAAAAACTTAGTTATCTATTTGTTCTTCCTAACGAAGAATACAAATCCCCCTTTTTCGTATAAAAATTGGGTGTTTTTAAGTTGAAGTACTTTATCCTTATCGAACATTTTACAAGCAATATAAACCGGTTTATCGATGTTTCCGTTGATTAACCATTCTTCGTCAAGAGCCTTTAATTTTTGAGGTTTTTGCTTATTTGTATAGAAAAACTTAGCATAACTTCGGAAACCAAAAGTAGTCACATATTCCTCCGGATTTTGATGTTTTTGAAAAAACTCAATCAAACTACCTTGTGTATGTTGCTCAATTTTTGGAACGATAAAAATCATTAGTAAATTTAACATTATAGCATTCATCAAAAATAAATGAATGATATAGCGAATATTATTCTTCAGTTTAACCAAAACAATTACCAACAAAACCAAATAAAAGATTCCAATCAAATATTCGAAACCGCCCCATTGTACAGGCAAAAGAATATTCTGTACGGCAAATTTATCTTTGATAAACGGAATTACATTGGCTTTGAATTTTATAATCAATGGTAAAGCAGTGAAAATAACACCCAATAAAACGCCAACGAACGCCAACAAAACAAAGGATAATTTATGCAAAGTTCTTTTCTCATTTATGTTTTGATACAAAATGTAAGCCGCCATAAAGGACAAAGGAAAATAACACAAGGACGAATAATGAACAATTTTTGTAGTTGTTATCGAAAATAAAATCAAAACAACCCAAAACAAAATAAAATTCAAGGTGTAAAAATCTTTCACCAAAACAGACTTCGTATCTGAAAAATTCTTCTTTAGGATATAAGGAAACGCAATCAAGGAAATAGGGAAACATCCAAAAAACAACACAATAAAATGATAGTAAAAGGGTTCGCCATGACCTGCTTCCGAGGTGGAGAAAAGCCTAATTTGATACGCAATAAATTCTTTAAATAAATCTATTCCACCACCATTTAAGATTTCAGACATAAACCAAAAGGAGGTGATAAGACAAATAATAACCGCTGCCAAAACCAAGTCGAAAAACTTAATTTTAATGGTTTTCCATTTATAAATAACATAAAAAAGCACCACCAAAAGAATAATCAAAACGGCCACAGGACCTTTGGTCAATACCGCCAAACCAGCCAAAACAGAGGCTGAAACGAGATACTTTTTTGAATATTCGAGTTGATATAAATAAATAAAATAAAGCGATAGGAAGATGAATAAATTAAACAAGGGGTCTATAATCCCTGATTTAAAATAAAAATGAGGCAAGATACTTCCGAAATAAGAAAGTGCCCAAATAAAGGCAAATTTATCTGATATGAATTTCTTTCCAATGTAGTAAAGAGTCATTATCGATGCAATTCCAACAAGTACATTTGGAAACCTACTAGCGAATTCATTAATGCCGAAAATTTTCATTGACAGCGCTTGAAACCAAAAAAACAAAGGTGGTTTTTCCCAGAAAGGCTGAAAGTTTATTTGAACATTTAGATAATTCTTATTTACGATCATTTCACGAGCGATTTCGGCAAAATTTACCTCATCCCAATCAAACAAATGAACCGTTCCTATAGCTAATGGAAATAAAATACAGCTTAATAGTAAGAGTATTATTCCATAATTATTTTTGAATTTACTTACGTTAAAAGATCCCATTTAATGATTTTGGTTTTATGTAAAAAATATTTAATCGAAACTAAAATTACGTGCAAACCATAAATACTGCTTCTTTTGAAATTGATTGATGAAGCTTCTGGAAAATATTTTGTTGGACAAGTGACTTCACCAACTTCGTATCCTTGATTGCAAATTTGAGCAATAATTTGATTATCGAAAGCAAAATCATCCGAGCATTTTTCGTAATTTACTGAATTCAGTACTTTCATATCAAACGATCTAAAACCAGTATGATATTCGGAAAGTTTTTGGTTCATCAATGTGTTTTGGAAAAAAGTAAGTAACCTATTGAAAAAATACTTGTACAATGGCATTCCGCCTCTCAAAGCGCCTTTTCCTAAAATACGGGAACCAAAGACAACAGGATATAAATCATTACCAATTATACTTACCATGGCATCAATCAACAAAGGAGTGTATTGATAATCAGGGTGAAGCATGACAACAATATCCGCATTTAATTCTTTACATTTATTATAACATGTTTTTTGGTTTCCGCCATACCCTTTATTAGTTTCGTGACGAATTACATGATTTATTCCTAATTTTTTTGCCAAAGCATAAGTTTCGTCAATACTATTATCATCCACCAAAATCACCTCATCAACAAGGTTCATTGGGATTTCGATAAAGGTTTTCTCTAAGGTTTTTTCTGCATTGTAGGCAGGTAGAACAACGACTACTTTTTTGTTTTTGTACATAAATTATTGTTTTTTATTATTCCATTTAATATAACCGTGATTACTATTATCAAGGCTCCAATATAAAATTCTGAACTCATTTTTTCTTTTCCTCCAATGATAAAATAAGCTAAAATAATTCCGTAAACTGGTTCTAAATTTGTGGTGAGCATTACTGTATAGGGCGTCAGTTTTCGCATCACTTTTACGGAAGCTGTAAACGCATAGGCGGTACAAACTGAGGACAAAATTAAAATTAAAATCCAATCCTTCATCGTTAAAGTGAAAAAACTAGCTGTAAAATCCTGTTGAAACAAGAAATACAAGCTAATAAAAAAAGTTCCCGACAGAAATTCATAAAACGAAATAACGGTCGATTCGTGTTTCCCGACTAATTTTCCGTTTACCAAAGTGAATACAACCCCAAGAATTATCGATGCCAAAGCACATAGCATTCCGTTTAGGTAACTGACTTCGACCTTCAAAATTAATACAAGACCCGTAATAATGATTAATCCAAAAAAAACTTCATACCAAAGTATTTTTCGACCATAAAAAATAGGTTCTAGAATGGAGGTAATAAAAGCACCCAATGAAAAAATGGATAAGGTAATCGACACATTAGAAATGTGAATCGCTTTGAAAAACAATATCCAATGCAGTGCAATCAATAAACCAACGAAAATTAATTTAAAAAATTCCTTTATCGGTACTCGAAACGATTGCTTGGTGAACAGTAAGTGTATTGCTAAAAAAATACCTGCAAAAAGCATTCGATACCAAACAATAGCTTCAGGATTGATGGTGATTAAAGCACCCAATATTGCTGTAAATCCCCAGATAAATACTATCAAGTGCAGATTTAAATAACTACCTAATTTATCGTTTTGCATTCCGTAGTAAAAAAATTGCTAAAATTCCGAAAATAATATTTGGTAACCAGACCGCTAATAACGGAGGAATACTTGATTTTTCGGCTAATACTCCAAAGATTTTATCGAAAAATATAAAGGCAAATGCCAATGCTATACCGATAGCCAAATTGAGTCCCATCCCTCCTCTTCGCTTCATTGAGGAGACTGCAACGGCAATAATCGTAAGAATAAATGCCGAAACCGGAATACTATATTTTTTATATAAAACTACCAAATACACATTGATATTAGATGATCCTCTAAGACGTTCTTTATCTATAAAATGAATCAATTTACCCAAAGGCAAAGTTTCTGCAATATAAATTACGGGAGTTAAATCTTCTAAATCAAAATTGAATTTTGCATCTTTTTTTTCTGCTTTTTCAATCTTATCTCCAAGTTCACCAACAATCCTCTTAGAATAATCATACATTGTATAATTCTTGAGTTTAGGATTCCATTGTATTCTGGTGGCTGTAATTTTATATTCTAATTTTTCGTTTTTAAATTTCTCTAAACTAAAGTTAAAAGCAGTTTTAGTTTCATTATTAAAACTATTGACATAGATAAATTGATCATCACTAATTTGCGTATATACATCCGTATTTTGACCTGTCATGACCTCCTTACCACCAGAAACGAGATAAGTGTATCTGAAATTATTAAATCCTTCACTGCATTTTGGCACAATAAAAAAGCCCATTAACAAAACAAAAACCGAAACTATTGTAGCGCCTATTAAATAAGGTCTCATGAATCTGGTAAATGAAATTCCGGAGCTTAATATGGCGATTATTTCAGTATCATTCGCTAATTTTGAGGTAAACCAAATCACCGATAAAAACAAAAAAATTGGGAATAATAGATTAGACCAATAGACCGTAAAATTGTAATAGTATAATAAAGTAGCTAAAAAAGGAACTTTATTTTCGATCAGGAAATTGATTTTTTCCGAAATATCGATAACAATTCCTATAGGCGCAAACAAAGCCAACATTACCGCAAACGTGGATAAATATTTTTTTAGGATGTATTTGTCTATTATATTCATTTACTGTTCATTCAGTTAATTGTTCAATCGTTCAACCGAATTATCGATTAAACAATTAAACGTATTTACAATCTCTGGCTCATATTTCGAACCATCATTTCTTTCCAAGTCCTGAAATCTCCGGCTAAGATATGCTTTCTGGCTTCACGAACCAACCACATATAAAACCCAAGATTATGTATTGTTGCAATTTGTTTTCCAAGATATTCGTTAGCGGCAAACAAGTGACGCAAATAGGCTTTTGTATATTCTGTATCTACAAAAGTATGGCCCATTTCGTCTAATGGTGAAAAGTCATCTTCCCATTTTTTGTTTTTGATATTTATGGTTCCAAAGGCTGTAAACAACATTCCATTCCTAGCGTTACGCGTTGGCATCACACAATCGAACATATCTATTCCTAAGGCAATATTTTCTAGAATATTTATTGGAGTTCCTACACCCATCAAATAACGAGGCTTGTCTTCTGGAAGAATTTCACAAACCACTTCGGTCATGGCATACATTTCTTCGGCTGGTTCCCCTACCGAAAGTCCACCAATAGCATTTCCTTGTTGATTGGAATTCGCTATATATTCAGCTGATTGTTGACGTAAGTCTTTATAAGTACTTCCTTGAATAATCGGGAAAAAAGTTTGGTCGTAACCATATTTTGTTGGCACTTTCTCCAAATGGTTGATACAACGATCCAACCAACGATGGGTCATTTTCATTGATTTTTGAGCGTACCGATAATCACAAGGATAAGGTGTACATTCGTCGAAAGCCATAATGATATCGGCACCAATGGTACGTTGAATTTCCATTACATTTTCGGGTGTAAAAACGTGGTATGAACCATCAATATGCGATTTGAACTTCACGCCTTCTTCCTTAATTTTTCTATTGGCGGAAAGCGAATACACTTGATAACCACCAGAATCAGTCAAAATATTCCGATCCCAATTCATAAATTTGTGCAAACCACCGGCTTTTTCGAGAATTTCGGTTTGCGGACGCAAGTATAAATGATAGGTATTTCCTAGAATTATATCCGGATTAATATCGTTTTTCAATTCGCGCTGATGCACTCCTTTTACAGAGGCAACTGTTCCAACGGGCATAAAAATTGGGGTTTCGATCACACCATGGTCAGTACTAATACTCCCAGCTCTGGCCTTGGTATGCGGATCTTTTTGTAATAAATCAAACTTCATAAGTGCGTTTTTCAGTCGGCAAAGATAATTTATTTAGAATTTAAGATTTAGGAATTAGGATTTTATTTGCATAAGCTTTTCTAATCGAGGTGAAAATGAAAAGAAACTACCGTCAAAAACACTGGAAAAACTGTTTTAAAAAATAAAGTGCCAATTAAAAAACGGCACTTTATCATAAGTCAGAGTAAGGATCTTATTCCTTAATTAATTTTACCTGCTGGAAACCAGAAGTGTTTTCAATACTTAAAAAATAGATTCCATTTTTAAAAGAACTCATATCTAAATCATAGGATGCAGGCACATTAGAATCAATCAATTTTTGTCCCAAAACATCGGTCAATAAAATTCGATTTTTATCCTCTTTCAACTTAAGGAACAAGGTATTATGTACAGGATTTGGGTAGAATGTATTATTTATTTCCAAAGGCGTTTCAATTCCTAAGGCGCAAGTGTTCCCAACAACATACTGAAAATATTTAGTCACTGATAATCCGCCAGCATAAGCAAATTTAACGGCGTAACTAATGGTAGAGCCGATCGTTTGCCCAGAAATAGTTTTGGTAAAAATTTTACCTGAAACATTCGACATCGATGTTTCGGAAAAAGGAGATTGTTTCCATAAATAAGCTACTACACCAACTTTGTCGGTATCTAATAACTCAAAAGTTATTTTAACATCGGTTCCTGTAGTTTGAAAAGCATAATTATAACCCGTTGAGAACGTACCTTGCGAAGCGTCAGAGACAGCTCCAGAACATTGTGTAGGTAAATTTGACGGCGTTTTCACGTTAAGAACTATGGGATTATTTGCAGCCACATTTCCTGATAAATCACTTGCTGTAACTGAAAAAGTATAATTAGTATTAGGAGATAAACCATTGATAACAAAGGATTTTTGAACACCTGAAGGGAAAGAGGTCGCATTCGTTCCAACTCCATAATCCACATTATAAGCCACGGTTCCAGAGTTATCAGTTGCATTCAACAACAGTTCTACGGAAGAACCTGTAGTTGCTCCGATGGTCGCGGTAAAATTAGTAGGTGGTGTCGTATCGACAGCAGTATTTTGATAGACTCTTACATAATCGATCATCATCGAACTTTGACTAAAATTAGGACTTATAGTTCCCGCAACACCTCCCAAGGCTATATTTAATAAAAGATATTGTTCTTTATCAAACGGCCAAGTGGTTGCATCTTTAATCGTAGGGTTGTAGGTGTAATAAAGAACACCATCCAATAAAAATGAAATTTGGTTTGGCGACCAATTCAACGAATAGACATGATAATTATTGGCCAAATCGCTTGCTATTATTCCACCGTTATTAACTGAATTTCCGTGGGAAGAAGGAGTGTGTAAAGTACTTTGAACATAATTGATAGACTGAGATCCAAAAATACCATGCTCCATAATATCCGTTTCACCGCAAGCAGGCCAATCTACTGTTCCGTATGTAGAAGCAAAATAGCCTCCGGGTTCATTTACATTTTTGCCTAACATCCATATAGCTGGCCAAGTTCCCGAGTCAATAGGCAATTTTGCTCTTATATCTATTCGGCCATATTTGAATGCGTATTTCGAATTTAATCGTGCCGAAGTATAGTCTTTAGTTACCCCTTGATCAGTGTAAGTTTCTTTTTTAGCAACTATATTCAAAAATCCTGCATCAACAAATGAGTTAGTCAATTTATTGGTATAATGCTGCACTTCGCCATTAAACCAACTTCCTCCTGCTGGCAATTGCGTTTGTTGAAACCAATTGTTGGGATTAACAACTCCATTAGTATCAAACTCATCTGACCAAACTAAATCATTATACACCACATCGACTTGTGAAAAACAGAATTGGCTAAATAGAAGAAAAGCAAATATAATTTTAAAGGGGGCATTAATTTTCATGATATAAAAAGTTGATTAATATTTTGACAAATTTATAGATTAAGCCAACTACTATCTCGATTGAAAATGATATAAAAACTATACAAAATCAGTATTTTAAACCATTTAAGCGGGATATTAAATCATCAAACCTTCTCTCTTAATTAAAGGATATCTTCCAAGTTCAAAATGATAAAAAATAGGCATAAATCCCAAGAAGAAATAAACTTTAAAAAGAAACAAAATTTAGGTTTTAGATTTGAATCTTTTAGTTGTACTCTTTTCATAATAGTCTAAGCCAAAACCGGCTACTACTATAGTTGAAATGCAAATGATTGAAGAATAAACAAATCATATTCTGAAAGTAAAGCATAGTAAACTAATAAATTAGAAATGTTTTTATACTTTTCACAAAAAAAATGTTTTTATAAATATCCCATATTATTATACTACAAAATAGGGAAATTGATTTTTCTTATCCTTTTTAATATTGAATTGATTTGAATCAATCTATTCACTTTTCTGA
>CAILTC010000005.1 GCA_903837025.1 uncultured Bacteroidota bacterium
ACTTCCTAAGGATATCAAAATTGAAACTTTTTATGATCGTGATAATCTAATGAATTTCACGACCGAAACGGTAATGCACAATTTACTAGAAGGAATTATTCTAGTAACCTGTATTGTTTTCCTTTTCATGGCCGATTGGCGTACTACATTTACGGTTTCGATCGTGATTCCGCTAGCCTTGCTTTTTGCCTTTCTATGTTTGAAATTAATGGGAATGAGTGCCAATTTATTAAGCTTAGGAGCGGTCGATTTTGGAATTATCATTGATGGGGCGGTCGTCATGGTCGAAGGACTATTTGTAGTTCTCGACCATAAAGCGAAAGCCGTAGGAATGGATAAATTCAACAAATTAGCCAAAGGTAGTTTGATTAATAAAACAGGAACAGAAATGGGTAAAGCGATTTTCTTTTCGAAATTGATCATCATAACGGCTTTACTTCCTATCTTTTCTTTCCAAAAAGTAGAAGGTAAAATGTTCTCGCCATTGGCATATACATTAGGATTTGCCTTGATTGGCGCCTTGATTTTTACCCTTACTTTGGTACCGGTTATATCTCATTTACTTTTGAATAAAAATGTAAAAGAAAAACATAATCCGTTTGTCGATTTCTGGGATAGAATTGTTAGCAAAGGATTTGCATGGACATTCAAACACAAAGTAAAAGCCCTTTCTGGTTCTGTTATTTTATTGGTAGCCGTATTTTTCTCTGCTTCTTTCTTGGGAACGGAATTCTTACCGCAATTAAATGAAGGCGCACTATGGGTAACTGCCGAATTACCTATGAGTACCTCATTGCCCGAAAGTGTAAAAGTAGCAGCAAAAATCAGAACAGATTTACAAAGTTTTAGTGAAGTGAGAAGAGTTTTATCTCAAACAGGACGAACAAATGACGGAACGGATCCAAACGGATTTGGATTTATCCAATTTCAGGTTGATTTGAAACCAAAAGAAGAGTGGAAAGAAAAAATCACCCAAGATGAGCTAGTTGATCAAATGGATAAAAAACTGCGAAATCATCAAGGAATCACGTATAATTATTCGCAACCTGTGGTAGATAATGTTGCCGAAGCCGTTGCAGGTTTCAAAGCATCAAACGCAGTGAAAATTTATGGGGATGATTTGAATAAATTAGATGAAATTGCGAATCAGGTTTTAAAACAAATCAAAAATATTCCAGGTATCAAAGATGCGGGTATTCTTAGAAACATTGGTCAACCTGAAATTAGTGTAATTCTTGACAGAGAAAAAATGGCCGCTTATGGTGTATCGTTAACGGATGCTCAAGCTGTTTTAGAACTTGCTTTTGGAGGAAAAACCGCCACTCAAAAATACGAAGGAGAAAAGAAATTTGATGTAAGAGTTCGTTATGACAAGGAATATCGTAAAGATGAAAAAGACATTAGCGATCTGAAAGTGCCAACAATTAGCGGTGCAAAAATTCCGTTGAAAGAGATTTGCGACATTCAGAAAATTACGGGTCCTGCTTACATTTATAGAGATAATACCAAACGTTTTATTGGGGTAAAATTCTCTGTTCGTGACCGAGATTTAGGAAGCACTATTGCCGAAGCTCAAGAGAAAGTAAACAAATTAAAACTACCAAATGGTTATACAACTGGCTGGACAGGAGAATTTGAAAACCAAGTTCGTGCAAGTGCCCGATTGGGTCAAGTGGTTCCAATAAGTTTGATTGGAATATTCGTTTTACTGTTTATCTTATTCGGAAACATCAAAGATTCTCTTTTGGTTTTGACCAATGTTCCGTTTGCCGTTATTGGAGGAATCATTGCGCTTCATCTTACCGGAATGAATTTCGGAATCTCAGCAGGTGTTGGTTTCATTGCCTTACTTGGAATTTGTATTCAAAATGGAGTTATCCTGATTTCGGAATTTCACAATAATCTAAAGGCTAAGTTTTCCTTGCAGGATTCCATTTTTATGGGAGTAAAAGCTCGAACTCGAGCCGTTGTCATGACCGCATTGATGGCGTCAATTGGATTAATGCCTGCAGCGATTTCTACCGGAATTGGTTCGGAATCCCAAAAACCTTTGGCCATAGTAATCATCGGTGGTTTGATAACTGCAACGTTTTTGACCTTATTAGTATTCCCAATTATTTTCTGGGTTTTCAATAGAAAAAAGCACGCACCAATAGAATAAAAAAACTGAATAAAAAGTAACCCAAAAAGCACCATTATAATTTTATATTGGTGCTTTTTATTTTATAAGAAATGACTCTAAAATAACCTATTCTTATTGTTCCTATTTTGATGCTAATTATTAAAAAATGATATTTGTATCAAAATAAATGATACAATGAAAAAAATAGTAGGATTGCTACTGCTCTTGTTTGCCAATCAGTTTGTTATTGCCCAAAAAACAATTACACTCCAAGATTGTGAAGCGCAGTTTTTAAAAAATA
>CAILTC010000006.1 GCA_903837025.1 uncultured Bacteroidota bacterium
CTGTCAAAATTACAAACACCATAAAGAATTCGAATAAATTGTGGATTTCAAATCCTGCAAAAATTGGATTATGGTCGCTTATTTGTTTGGAAGCTAAAAGTTGTAATTGCTCTGCATTAGGAACAATTTTTTTATCTAAAACGCTTTGTAAATCAATTCCCAACTCTTTTGCTTTGATGAATTTATCTCCAGTTGCGGGCATAATCGAACCTAAAGTTCCAGCTAAAGCATAACCTGAAGCATTCGATAAGAAAAACACCCCGTATAAAAGTGAAGAAAAACGCTTTGGCGAAAGCTTTCCTACCAATGACAATCCTATTGGCGACAAGCACAACTCGGCACAAGTATTTAAGAAATACAATAATATTAACCATTTAACAGCTAAAAGCCCTGAATTTCCTAGATCTTTTACTTGATTAGCAATCATAAAAAAACTAACCGTAATCAATAATAAACCAACGGCTAATTTAGCCGGAGAAATGGGCTCTTTATCATTAGCTCTTAGTTTATCCCATAATAAACTAAAAGGAAGAGCTAAAGCAACCACAAATAATCCGTTAAAAATTTGAACCATCGAAGCTGGCATTTGCCATCCAAAAAAACCCCTGTCAGTTTGATTATCTGCAATAAATGTTAAGGAAGAGCCAGCCTGCTCAAAAGCTGCCCAAAAGAAGATAATAAAAAACGAAACAATATAGATAACAATAATTCGATCTCTTTCTATTTTTGTCAAAGAAGAATCAGAAATGATTAACCCTGCCAATGTTAACCCACTAGAATAAATTAGTGTATAAATTAAATTTTGTTCAAAAACAAAATGAACTAAAACTCCTAAAACAAGAAACACAATTCCAGCAATTATCAATGATAATTGAGAGAAATTAGCTTTTTGTGCTTCGCCTTCTTCAAAATCTTCCGCAACATTTTTGGATGGCAATCCTCCAAGAGGTCTTCCTTCTGGCGTAACTACATATTTATTTTTTAATGCATAAAAAACAACCGTTCCAATAAGCATAGCAATTGATGCGGCCAAAAATCCCCATTTAAAAGCGTGAATATCTCTGATTCCTCCTGTATCCTTAACATCACCTAGCAAAGGACAGATCGATTGTCCTAAAAAAGCACCGATATTGATTCCCATGTAAAAAATAGTGAAAGCAGTATCCAATTTACTTTTTTCTTGTTTTGGATATAAACTCCCAACCATACTGGAAATGTTTGGTTTAAAAAAACCATTCCCGAAAACAATTACACCTAAACCACAATACATAATTGTTGTAGAAAAACTCAAATTTGATTCAAATATGCTAGCACTGGTAAACAACAATAATTGTCCAATAGCCATCATCAAGCCACCCAATAAAATACAGTTTCTATTTCCAAAAAAACGATCGGCAATAAACCCTCCCAACATTGGTGTTAAATAGCACAATCCTAGAAATCCTCCGTAAATCAAGGAAGCATTTTCTTCTTTCATCATTAATGAATTTACTAGAAATAAAACCAATAAGGTTCTCATCCCATAAAAATTGAAACGTTCCCACATTTCTGTTCCAAATAACACCCAAAGTCCTTTTGGATGCGCTGTTTTAACTTGAGTCTCCGACATATTATTTATTTTGGTTATTGGTTATTATAAAATCCATCATCACCGATTGTGAGGCTATTTTACAGATTAGTTTTGATAAAATTAGTCATTTTATTGTAAAGCTGAATCCTCGTTTTCCCTCCATAAATTCCGTGATTTTTATCCGGATAAATCTGTGAATCAAATTGTTTGTTGGCTTGAATTAGCGCTTCCATCATTTGCATCGAATTTTGAACATGCACATTGTCGTCGCCCGAACCATGAATTAATAAAAATTTCCCTTTTAATTTACTAACAAAATTGATTGGCGAATTATCATCATATCCTTTAGGATTTTCTTGAGGCGTTTGCATATATCTTTCGGTGTAAACGCTGTCATAAAAACGCCAATTGGTAACTGGCGCAACGGCAATCGCCATTTTGAAAATATTATTGCCTTTCATAATACAATTACTTGACATAAAACCACCATACGACCAACCCCAAATTCCTATTCTAGATTTGTCAACATACGTATAATCGCCTATGACTTTTGCTGCATCAATTTGGTCTTCGACTTCATATTTGCCTAATTGTTTATAGGTAACTTTTTTAAAATCGGATCCTTTAAAACCCGTTCCACGACCATCAACACAAGCCACAATATACCCTTGCTGTGCCAACATCATAAACCAATAATCGTCATACGAATTCCAATCATTATTCACTTGCTGGGAACCTGGTCCCGAATATTGATACATAAAAACAGGATATTTTTTATTGGGATCAAAGTCTTTCGGTTTCATGATCCAAGCATTTAAGTCATTTCCTTTTTCCGTTTTAAGTACAAAAAAATCTTTTTGTGGCAAATCGTAGGCTTTGAGTTTTGTTGCTAATTCATGGTTATCTTCAATAACCTGAATTTGTTTTCCTGACTTCGATTCATTCAGAGAATAGCTAGTTGGCTGATTTGCACTAGAAAATGTGCTGATATAAAATTGAAAATTTGGACTAAAAGTGGCCGCAGTTGTACCAACACTTTGAGACAAACGCACTTTGTTTTTACCGTTCAAATTGATGCGGTAAACATCTCTATTTATTGAGCCATTTTCGGTTGATTGATAAAAAACGGTATTTGTTTTTTCGTCTAAACCATAATACGAAGTCACTTCCCAATTTCCTTTGGTTACCTGATTTTTTAATTTTCCCGTTTTATCATACACATAAATGTGGTTAAAACCATCTTTTTCAGATGTCCAAATAAAGCTATTATCTTTCAAGAAAGTCAAATTATCCGTATCTACAAAATCGATATACGATTTGTCTTTTTCGTTCAAAACCACTTTTGTGGCTGCAGTTGTTCCATCAACAAAAAGCAAATCCAAATTATCTTGATGACGATTTAATATTTTTGCAGATAATACATTGGCATCATTTGACCATTTAATTCTTGGAATATAAAAATCATTATATTGGTGCAAATCGACATTTTTTGTGGCTTTAGAACCTACATCATATAAATGTAAAGAAACTAGCGCGTTTTTTTCGCCCGCTTTTGGATATTTGAAAGTTTCAATTTTTGGATATAAATCTTTTCCAAAAATCGACATCGAAAATTCAGGAACCTGACTTTCGTCAAAACGAATATAGGCAATTTTTTTGCTGTCTTTGCTCCAATCAAATGCTCTTACAAAAGCAAATTCTTCTTCATAAACCCAATCCGTAATTCCGTTGATAATCGCATTTTTCTTTCCGTCGGTAGTAATTTGAGTATTTGAATTGGAAGCCACATCATAGATAAAAAGGTTATTATCTTTTGCGTAAGCAATCTTTTTCCCATCTGGCGAAAATGTAGGTTCTTGAACATGTTCCAGAATCTTAGTCAATTCCTTGGTTTCAATAGTATAAAGAAAATAATCGGCTGTAAAAGAATGACGGTAGATTTTCTTAGTCGTATTGGCAATCAAAATCTGTTTTTCATCAGAGCTAAAAGTATAACTATCGATTCCGCCTAATAACTTATATTGATTTTTGGTGTCTATCAAAGTTGACACTTTTTTTAAGGTAGCAAAATCAAATAAATCAATTTGTACACTTCCGCTTGCTTCATCCGCATTCAAGACTGTATATTGATTGGTATTTTTCATCGACTGTAATTCGTCCATTCCTTTGGCTTGGAATTCTCCAGCATAAATGGCTTCGACAGTGATTTTCTGCTGCCCGAAAACGCAAACAAAAAACAATAAAAACAAGAAGGTAAATTTATTTGTATTCATAGGAATTGATTAAATATAAAAACCATAAATTTTAGTGAAAATTTTACAATTATTTCACATTTAAAGTGTTAAATGTTAAAAAAAATATTAGCCTTAACTATTTATTCAAGTTAATTTGATTCCAAATAAAACAGCTAAAACCGTATCTTTGCAGCATATTATTCCATAATCAATTGATAATGAACAACACCATTTCTGGATTTTCAAAATTATCCAAAGAAGAAAAAATAAGCTGGATTGCCAAGGAGTATTTCAACAATCCTTCGGAAGCCATATCGTTGTTAAAAAACTACTGGAATTCGGACGATAAAACACAGAAATTACACGATGAATTCATCGAAAACACAATAAGCAATTTCTATATTCCGCTAGGAGTAGCGCCAAATTTTCTAATTAACGGAAAATACAGCAGCATTCCAATGGCAATAGAAGAAAGTTCGGTGGTGGCAGCGGCATCAAAAGCCGCTAAATATTGGTCCACCCGTGGCGGATTTAAAGCCACCATAATCAATGCCGAAAAAATTGGACAAGTACACTTTATCTTCAAAGGTGATGAATCAAAACTAGCTCTTTTCTTTGCACAAACAAAGGCCAAGTTTATTACTGACACCGAAAACATCACCAAAAACATGCGAAATCGAGGCGGTGGAATTTTAGATATAGAACTTAGAGACAAAACAAATTTACTAGCGAACTACTTTCAACTTCACGCTACTTTTGATACCAAAGATAGCATGGGAGCCAATTTTATCAATTCGTGTTTGGAGCAATTTGCAAAAACCTTGAAAGAAGAAGCTTCGGCTTATACTTTATTTTCAGAAACCGAAAAAAACATCGAAGTTGTGATGAGCATTCTCTCGAATTATGTCCCTAATTGCACCGTTCGAGCCGAAGTTTCTTGCTTAGTAGAAGATCTAACAGAAAAACATATTCCGAATCCGGAAGCATTTGCCAAGCGGTTCATTCAAGCGGTTCAAATAGCAGAAATAGAACCTTTTCGAGCTGTAACACACAACAAAGGAATAATGAACGGAATCGACGCCGTTGTGCTTGCTACCGGCAATGATTTTAGAGCCATCGAAGCCGGAATACACGCTTACGCTTCTCGAAACGGAAGTTACAGCAGTTTATCACATGCCAAAATAGAAAATGGTGTTTTTACCTTTTGGCTAGAAGTTCCTTTAGCTTTAGGGACAGTTGGCGGATTAACTTCGCTTCATCCTTTATCTAAATTCTCTTTAGAAATGTTAGAAAACCCTTCAGCTGAGGAATTAATGCAGTTTGTTGCAGTGGCTGGTTTGGCGCAAAATTTTGCTGCTTTGCGTTCTTTGACAACAACAGGAATTCAAGATGGACACATGAAAATGCATTTGAACAATATCCTGAATCAGTTTGAAGCCGATGAAGAAGAGCGTGTTTTGATTCGGAAACATTTCAAACACCATACTGTTTCGCACAGTGAGGTGGTTGAATATATTGAAAATTTAAGAAGACAATTATAACTATTCAACCCAGTTATTGTTAAAGGAAGAAGACAATTAATTATAATTAGTCGTTCAAAAAAACTTTGCGACTTTGCGACTTTATGCCTTCGTGGCAAATACTATGAAAAAAGAATTTTACAGTAACGGAAAACTTTTAATTACGGGCGAATATCTGGTTCTTGATGGTGCCAAAGCATTTGCTTTACCAACCAAATTTGGACAGAATTTAATTGTCGAAAAAGGGATTAATCAAGAAATAACTTGGAAAAGTTACGATAGTGATGGAAGTCTATGGTTTGAAGACCGTATTTTATTCTCGGAAATTTCTAGTGAAAAATCAACAGAAAAGCCAGTATCAGTAAGAGATACTTTGCTTGAAATTCTTCGGAAAGGTTATTTGCTAAATCCTGATTTCATCATTAATTCCGATGGATATTCGATAACAACAACGCTCACATTTCCTAAAAATTGGGGCTTGGGAACCTCATCGACTTTGATAAACAATGTTGCACAATGGCTCAAAATTGATGCTTTTGTTTTACTAAAAAATAGTTTTGGCGGCAGTGGCTACGATATTGCTTGCGCTCAAAACAACACCCCAATTTTATATCATTTAGAGAGTGGAAAGCCAATTGTCGAAAAAATAGTTTTCGATCCCCAATTTACTAAAAACCTTTATTTTGTTTACCTTGATAAAAAACAAAACAGCAAAACGGCGATAGCTTCCTATAATAAGAACAAAAATACAGATTTGACCAAAGCTATTTCCGAAAATGATGCCATTACTTATGCCGTTTTAAATGCAAAAGACAGTCCAGAATTAGCTTTAGCTTTAGAAATGCATGAAGCAAAAATGAGTGACATTTTAGACATGCAAATCATTAAAGAAACCTTATTTCAAGATTTTAATGGCGTTATAAAAAGTCTTGGCGCTTGGGGTGGCGATTTCGTTTTGGTCGTTTCAGAAGGAAACCCAACAGATTATTTCGAGCAAAAAGGGTACAAAACCATTCTTTCCTATAAGGATATGATTTTATAAAAAATAAAATTATCCATAATCAATACGAATAATTTAATATAAGAGGTAATTGTAGTCATAAAAAAATACCGTATCGAAAACGATACGGTATTTTTTATTTTCAAACCAATTTAATTTAGTAATTAAATTGTTTTCTATTGTCTTTAATATCTGCATTGTCTTTTAATGCAGGAAGAACTCTATTACCATCACCAGCGCTTTGCGCTTTTAATTTAGCTACATACTCCGCATGGCTTTTCAAAACTGGAGCCTTAACGACACTTGTGTTTTTTGCAACATAAACCCCTGTATTTCCTTCAATTGGAGCTGAAAGTTTTCCTGTAGCTAATGCGAAAACATTTCCTACTACTTTAGGTTCTTGACCAACACCACCTGCTAAAACAGGATTTTGCATCGTTACATCAGTTGCTTGTTGAACGGTTGAACCAGTGGCTTTAGCAATAACTTCTAATGAAGTACCCGCCATTTTAGCCTTGATTAACTCTGCTTTTTTCTTATTTTTTAGAATAGATTCAATATAAGGTCTTGCAACATCAACAGCTGTTAATCCTGCTTTATTTATTTTTTCTACTTTAGCGATAACGTGACCTAAGTTAGCCACTTCAAATCTTTTTACAGTACCTACTTTACTATCATCATCAAAAGCCCAACTTACAATATTTCTTTGGTTACCCAATGATCCAAAAGCTTCGTCCATAACTTTAACAGTAACTGGAGCAGCAATTGTTAACTTCATCTCTTTTGCAGCTTTATCGAAATCTTTATCTGTTGCATCCATTTCGAATTTAGTTGCTTGAGTAAATACTTTATCTGAAGTTGCTTCAGAAGGTTCGATTTTTTGAGCAATAGTTGCTAAACGAATTCCATCTTGTTTATCAGCAATTTTGATAATATGAAATCCAAAAGGAGTTTCAACTAAACCTACTTTTCCAATAGGATTGTTGAAAACAAAATCGTTAAAAGGTTTTACCATTTGGTTTGGACCAAAATAACCTAAATCACCACCTTGCTGTGCAGATGAATCATCTGAATTTGTAAAGGCTAACATCAAGAAACTTTCAGGATTAGCATTTACTTGAGCCAAGATCGCTTCTGCTTTTGCTTTAGCTTGTTCTTTAGTACGTTTTTCTTTTTGATTTGGCACTTTAGTTCCTTCATAGCTAATCAAGATATGACTTGCTTTTGCATTAACACCTGATTTTCTTCCCAATGATTTTGAAATACATAAATATTTTCCATGTACATAAGGACCATAGATTTCACCTGGAGCCAAGTTGTATAATTTATCTGCATCAATTGCTGGCAAATCTTTTTTAGCTACATAAGTAGAATCATAAGGAACATCTGAATTTGAATTTACAAATTCAACCGTATTTGTAGCCGCTTTGAATCCAGGTTCTGTAATATTAGTTTTTGTTTTATCGTCGTATTTTGTTCTATCAGACAATAAAGCTGTGATTTTACTTTTAATCTCGTTTTCATCTTCTTTCGAAGCTTTGTCTTCAATTAAAACATATTTCACTTGACGAGTTTCATCTGCTTTATATTTTTTTTCATTCTTTTTCATGAAAGTTACAATTTCATCGTCAGAAACTTTTACATCACTGTCTTTAATTGTAGAATACAAAGCAGCAACATAAGAAAAGCTTACTTTGTTAGCTTCCATTTCATATTTCAATTTTCCTTCACTTTCAGTTGTATAAAGACCGCCTTTTATTAAAGTATTGTAAATTTGATATTTGGCGTTAAGCTCAGCATCTTTTTCTCTGTCTTTTAAAACTTGCGCTTGTTGCGGATTTGATTTGAAGTATTCTTTAAATTTCGCTTCATCAAAAGCTCCTGCAGCATTCAAAAACAAAGGGTTTTTTCCAATATTTTGATCGGATTTCAAAACTTCCATAATCGCTTTTTCACCAACTCTCAAACCTAATTTTTCGAATTCAGCACTTAGCAAAGCAATAGAAACTTCTTGATCCCAAACTCTATTTGCAGCAGCAGTTGCAGTGATACCTTGACCACTTTTTTCAACATTACTTACTTTTACTCTGAAATCATCAAAAGAAATATTTTTCCCATTGATACTTCCTACATCATTTGATTTTTTACCAAAACTCCCTTTACTAAATAGACTTGGTACTAGAAATGCAAATAATGCAAATGCAATAACTACTATCATTAAAGCGGAACGTTGTCTAATTTTTGCTAAAACTGCCATTTTTATTGTTGTTAATTTTAATATTCAGTTTGCGAAAATACAATTATCTAATTAATAATTATACTAGTCGCGTTATAATTTACAAGAAATTTTGATTTCACCAAAAAAATCAATCTTTTATTGTCATTTTCACCAATTCAATTTTCTTGTTTGTGGCTTCTACGATAACAAAATGATAGATTCCTATGGTAATTACGTCCTCTTTTTGCGGGAATTCTTTGGTTGAATCTACAATAAAACCGCCAAGAGTCGTGTAAGAATCACTTTCGGGAATACTTAATTTATAGGTTTGATTCAAGTATTCGACATCTAGTCGAGCTGAAAAAACATAAACGCCATCACCAAGCTCTTTCTCTATCAATTCCTCGGCCGAATCATGTTCGTCTTCAATTTCGCCAAAAAGTTCTTCGACAATGTCTTCAATAGTTATTATTCCAGAAGTCCCTCCGTATTCGTCGATAACCACGGCTACGCTTTTCCTCTTTTTGGTAAGCAAATCCATTGCGTCTTTAATATAAATGGTATCAGGAACAAATTCGACTGGAATTAGAATGGATTTGATACTTTTAGGTTTTTTGAACAAATCGAAGGAATGCACATAACCAACAATGTCATCGAGAGAGTTTTGATAGATTACAATTTTCGAATAACCCGTTTCTATAAATAAATCTTTAAGTTCCGCCACCGAGTCGAAAAGTTCAATAGCCACAATTTCAGTTCTTGGGCTCATAATATCTCGCGCTTTTACACCAGAAAATTCAAGTGCATTCTGAAACATTTGTATCTCCGAATCCATTTCTTCATGGTCTTCAACGGTACTCATTTGTTCGGTAATATAATTTCCGAGTTCCGCTTTACTAAAATACAACGGAATGTGATCTCCTTCTGTTTTAAAGAATTTTTTTAGAACAAAATCCGATACCCACATAAAAAAAGTAGAAAGAAAGTAAAAGAGAATATAAAAAAAATAAGCCGGTAGCGCAAAAAACTTTATAAGTGAATTGGCATAAATTTGAAAAAAAACTTTGGGTAAAAATTCTGCCGTTATCAAAACAATCAATGTAGACAAAACCGTCTGAAGAAGCAAATTCAATAAATCCGAAAGATGAAAACCAAATGTACCGATCCAACGCATCAATAAATCCCCCATAA
>CAILTC010000007.1 GCA_903837025.1 uncultured Bacteroidota bacterium
AATCGATTTCTCGTATAATATTTTATCTATAAAATCTTCTGATGATGTGATTCCCTCTGGCAATTTCGCCCAGACAAATAGTCCAACACCTTCTTTATATACTTTGCAACCTAGTTTCTCCGCTAATTGTTCGGTAAGAATGCGTCTTTTTTTGTAAACAGCATTCATCGAATCAAACCAAGATTTGTCACTTTTCAAAGCTTCAATCGCCCCTTTTTGAATCCCGAAGAACATTCCGCTATCCATATTGCTTTTTACTTTCAAAACTGCATCAATACAAGCTGCATTTCCTAAAACCATTCCTACTCGCCAACCTGCCATATTGAAGGTTTTCGAAAGTGAATTCAGTTCTAATGCCACTTCTTTGGCACCATCCACTTGCAGCAAACTCATTGGATTATCATTCAAAACAAAACTATACGGATTGTCATTGATTAATAGTATGTTATGTTTTTTGGCGAAAGCCACTAATTTTTCGAACAAAGTCAAGCTTCCTCTCGCTCCTGTTGGCATGTGCGGATAACCCATCCACATGATTTTTACTTTCGATAAATCTAATTTTTCTAAAGCTTCAAAATCAGGTTCCCAATTGTTGCTTTCCTTCAAATCATAATAAACTGGAACGGCACCCACTAAATTCGTCACCGATGTATAGGTTGGATACCCTGGATTTGGAATCAAAACATGATCGCCTTCATTCAAAAAAGCCAACGAAATATGCATAATTCCTTCTTTGGAACCCATCAAAGGCAAAATTTCAGTATTCGAATTTAAAGCAACACCAAAATTATTTTCATAGAAATCGGCCATTCCTTTTCTCAATTCGGGCAATCCTTGGTAACTTTGATATTGATGCGCGTTTTCTTCTTGCATCGCCAAAACTACCGCTTCAATAACAGCTTGTGAAGGTTTCAAATCCGGACTTCCAATTCCCATATTGATAATGGGCTTCCCTTCTGAAGCCAATTGTCTAACTTCACGAAGTTTCGATGAAAAATAATATTCTTCAATTATATCGAGGCGTCTTGCTGTTTTGATCATGGTTTCGTGTTTTTATATTCGCCCAATACTTTGAAATATTCAGCCATAATTTCCATTAATGATTTTGCTTTTGCATAATCTTCGTATTTTTCGAAAGTAACATCCACAAAAAACGAATATTTCCATGGAGTTTCAATTTTTGGCAAGGATTGAATTTTTGTCAAATTCAGTTTGCAATCACTCATCACATTCAAAACCGCCGCTAAACTCCCGCGTTTATGATCCAGTTCGAATTTGATAGAAGCTCTATTTATTTCACTTTCATCAACAAAAGAATCTTCTTTATTGATAATCACAAAACGAGTCATGTTATTATTAATCGTCTGAATTTCTGGCGCCAAAATTTCTAAATCATACATTTCCGAAGCCGTTTTGCTAGCAATCGCAGCAACGCCTGTTAATTGATTTTGGTGTATTCTTCGCGCAGTTTCTGCTGTGTCTTTATCTTCAACTAATTTAATATTCGGATGTTTTTTCAAAAACTCCATACATTGCAATAACGCCATTGGGTGTGAATGTACTTCCTTAATATCCTCTATTTTTTGACCTTTCAAAGCCATTAAATTCTGATGAATATCTAAGTAATGTTCACCAATAATGTGCAAATTATTCTTGTCTATCAAAGCATAATTTGGAATAATTGGTCCCGCAATAGAATTTTCTATCGCCATAACCGCCTGGTCTGATTTCCCAGACAATAAGCTGGCGACCAATTCTTCAAACGACAAACATTCATCTACGGTAACATTCTGATCGTAATATTCCTGTGCCACCTGATGATGGAAAGAGCCTTTTATACCTTGTATTGCAATTTTCGTTCTCATATACTCAAAAAAAAATCCTGATTTTCATCAGGATTGTATATTAGTTTTATTTGTTTCTTTTTTATTCAAATAACCATAGACAATCCTTACTTCTTAAAAAAGAAATAGTAAGAGTTGCTAAAATAAAAACGGTTATTAGACATTGTAATATTGTTTTTAAATAAATACTTTGCGAATGTATAAATAATTTTCTTTTAACCCAAAAAAAAGAATGTTATTCTTGAGCAAAAAAAAGAATTCTCTAAAAAAATCGTTTTTATTGTGTAATAATTAAAAAAACAAGTGTTAAAATAACAATTAAGCAACTGTATTTAAGAAGTA
>CAILTC010000008.1 GCA_903837025.1 uncultured Bacteroidota bacterium
AAAATCACTTTTGCGATTAGCCAATAGTTTGGTCAAAAAACAAAAAGACACTTCTACAATAACAGCCTTGCACCTTGCTATGAGTGACGAAATGCACCCTTATAATTTGGAAAAATTCGAAAAAGATAGTTTTAAGCAAATTGTTGAGGAGTCAAAAATTCTGAACCAAGAAATCACAACTCTTTTTAAAGCAACTGTTGATATTGACGCCAATATCACTGACATTGCAAATAGTGGAGACTATGATTTACTTTTAGTCGGACTCGGAAAATCGATTTTCGAAGGAACATTATTGGGCAAAGTATTAGGATTTACAACCCGAATAATCAATCCTGATCGTTTGTTTGACAAATTTAAAGGAAGAGAAGGACTGTTCGAAAATTCTCCATTCGACGAAAGAACCCGCCAAATTATTGCTAAAACAAGCATGCCTTTGGGTATTTTAATCGATAAGGATTTACAGCAAGTCAATCAAGTATTTATTCCGATTTTTAGTTCTGAGGATTCGTTTTTGATTGATTATGCGCAAAAATTAATTTACAATAACAATTCCGAAATTATGATTTTGGATGTAAATGGTCATGTAAATACTAATTTTGTTATGCAAAGTGCATTGGAATCTTTGGTTCAAAAATACCCAGAAAACATCACTTTGATGACTGACAAAATCGTGAAAAAGGAGTTTTTAGCCAAACAAGATTTAATGATTATTAGCCTCGAAAGTTGGAAAGTGCTCGTAGACTCAAGAAGTATTTGGCTTAGTAGAGTTCCTTCGGTATTGATTTTAAAGACCTAGTTTTATAAAAGCACAAACTACTAGCTAGAACATGAATGAAATTCAAGAAAACAACGGTATGATTTATATATTTTTGATAATTATACTGATCCTTATAATCGCTCTTTGCTATCTTGTTTATCGATTAATTCAATCCGGAAAAGCTAAAAAAAGCGTAGAAGAAAAATTTTATTTACTTGAAATGAAAGTAAATAATTTACAGTTGAAAACATTAGAATCGAAACTCAATCCCCATCTTTTCAAAAACATACTCAATTCGATTCAGTCACATGCCTATCAAACTTATTTTGCATTAGATAAATTGGCAAATGTTTTGGATTATATTTTATATGAAAGCCAGAAAAAATTTGTTTCGCCAAAGGAAGAAATTGAGTTTGCACTAAACCTAATAGAAATCAATAAAATTAAAGTGAGTCCGCTTTTTGAGTTAAAAGTAAAAACCAAAATCAAAGAAGATGAACCCCTTTATGAACAACAACTTTTAGCACCATTAATTTCGATAGATTTAATAGAAAATGCATTTAAACATGCCGATTTACAAAGTGCCGATGCTTTTATTTCGGTTTTATTTGAATTCAAAGACGATTGTTTTTATCTCACCGTTTCGAATAAAATATCAGATAAAAAAGCATTAAAAAAAGAACGAAGTGGTATTGGGGCGAATACATTAGAACAGCGTTTGAAGATTATTTACAAGAATCAGTTCAAACTGGATAAATTTGTCGAAAATGACATCTATATTGCACACTTAAAAATCAATTTACTTGAATACAAAACTCAAATGCTTGCTGCTGGACGATGAATTACCAGGGCTAACGTACCTAAAAATGCTTTGTGAGCAAATTCCGGAATTAGAAATCGTAAAAGCATTCGATAATCCAGAAAAATTACTGACTGAAATTCCAAAACTCGATTTTGATTTATGTATTTCTGATATTGAAATGCCCGGAATAGATGGCTTGACTCTTGCTCATTTACTTCAAGACAAATTGATTATTTTTACCACTGCTTATAGAGACTACGCTGCAGAAGCATTTGATATCGATGCGGTAGATTACATCACAAAACCCGTTACAAAAGAGCGTTTGAAAAAAGCAATTGCAAAGGCTTTAGATCGATTCAATAAAACTGCCGTTACTAAACAGTTTATTCATTTGAATACTGATAAAGGAAAAGCATTGTTGTATTTTAATCAGATTCGATACCTGAAAACGGCCCTTATTGACAGTCGGGATAAAGAAGTTTTTCTTGTTGATGGCAGTTCCTTAATTTTAAAAAATATTAATTTTGATTCGTTTTTAAGCAAGCTTCCGGAGACGGATTTTTGCAGAGTCAATAAAAAAGAAATTATTGCAATGAGAGCTGTGAAATTTTTCAATCACAATGAAGTTACACTTCTTCATCAGGAACAAAACGGAAAATTTACTACCTTGGTTTTGAGCGAAACCTATCGTTCTGATTTTTTATTAAAGGTGAAAATCTAATTGATTACAAAGTTTTCCAATCTTGTTACATTCGGCGATAATTACCTTGTCATTCTCTTTATTTCTCCAAAATCACTTCCCATATTTGCATCCTAAATGAATGTTAATTTAAAAAACAGCTTATATGAGAAACATTAAAAATTCGTTTTTTTATCTGACAATTATAGGAGGATTTTCTGTCCTAATGTATTGGATTATTCTAAAAGGGAAAACGCTGGAGTCAGGACAAAATAGTGTTAGTCATAAAATAGAAAATGGGAATTGGAATGATTTTATCGCGTCAATAAGTCATAACTTACATAATCCTTTAGCGCTTCTTTTGGTTCAAATTATCACGATAATTATAGTAGCTCGTTTTTTTGGTTGGGTTTGCAGAAGAATTGGGCAACCAACAGTAATTGGGGAGATGATTGCAGGTATCGTTTTAGGCCCCTCCTTAATAGGAATGTATTTTCCCGAATTTTCGACAATGCTTTTTCCGAAAGATTCGCTGGGAAATTTACAGTTTTTGAGCCAAATAGGGTTGATTTTCTTTATGTTTGTTGTAGGGATGGAACTCGATTTAAAAGCCCTTAAAAACAAAGCGCACGATGCTGTTGTTATCAGCCATGCCAGCATTATTATTCCATTTACGCTAGGTTTAGGGCTTGCCTGTTTTATTTACCATTCTTTTGCTCCTCCTGGAGTTGCCTTTATTTCTTTTGGATTATTCTTAGGAATTGCCATGAGCATCACTGCGTTTCCGGTTTTGGCAGGGATCGTTCGAGAACGTGGAATTCATAAAACTAAATTAGGTGCAATAGTAATTACCTGTGCTGCTGCCGATGATATTACAGCTTGGTGTATTCTAGCAGCAGTAATTGCCATTGTAAAGGCAGGTTCATTTGTAAGCTCTTTGTACGTCATCGCCTTGGCAATAATTTATGTAATTGTGATGCTAAAAGTGGTTAGACCTTTCCTAAAAAGAGTCGGTGATTTGAATTCTACTAAGGAAAGTCTAAACAAACCAGTAGTTGCTATTTTCTTTCTAGTGTTATTACTATCCTCATATTTCACAGAACTGATTGGGATTCATGCTTTGTTCGGCGCCTTTTTGGCTGGGGTAATAATGCCAGAAAATAATAAATTCAGGACTGTATTTATAGAAAAAGTAGAAGATGTATCGGTTATTGTTTTGCTTCCTTTATTTTTTGTTTTTACCGGTTTGAGAACACAAATCGGATTACTTGATGATCTTTATTTATGGCAAATAACGGGCTTGATTGTTTTGGTAGCTGTTGTGGGTAAATTTTTTGGAAGCGCACTTGCTGCAAAGTTTGTTGGTCATAGCTGGAAAGATAGTTTGTCTATTGGTACCCTAATGAACACAAGAGGTTTGATGGAATTGGTAGTGTTGAATATTGGATATGATTTAGGTGTTTTATCAACGCAAATTTTCACTATAATGGTTATTATGGCCTTGGTTACCACGTTTATGACAGGTCCCGCCTTGGATTTTATCAATTATATTTTCAAAAACAAAAGCAGCATTATCCCAGAAGAAATTAGCAATAAAAGTAAATATAAAGTGCTGATTTCTTTTGCCACACCCGAAAAAGGCAAAATATTACTAAAAATAGCCAACAGTTTAGTTAAGAAACAAAGCGGAAATACGGTTGTTACCGCAATGCATCTATCATTAAGTTCAGAGTTACATTCTTTTGATGTCAAAGATTATGAAAGAGAAATGTTTTTGCCTGTTATTTCTGAATCAGAAAATTTAAATCAAAAAATCAATATCCTTTTCAAAGCGTCTAATGATATTGATTCTGATATAATAGAGATGTCTAATCATGGTGAATATGATTTGTTATTAGTAGGTTTAGGGCAATCTATTTTTGAAGGAACATTACTAGGAAAAGTACTTGGTTTTACAACAAGAATTATAAATCCAGATCGATTAATTGATAAATTTACAGGAAAAGAAGGTTTATTTGAAAACTCTCCCTTTGATGAACGAACAAGGCAAATTATTACCAAAAGCAAAATTTCAGTTGGAATTTTCATCGACAAAGAATTAGACGAAATTAATCGGGTTTTCATGCCTTTTTTTAGCGATGAAGATGCTTTTTTAATTGAATTTGCCCAAAAATTGATTCACAATAATGGCTCTCAGATTACGGTTTTGGATGCCGATGGGCATATTAAAAAAAATCAGAAAACCCAGGAAGGTATTCGCTCCATAGAGCAAATTGCGCCCAATCATATTATGATGATGCAGGAAAGAACGATCAAAAAA
>CAILTC010000009.1 GCA_903837025.1 uncultured Bacteroidota bacterium
AATTGCTTTTAATGGACAATATCCTTTATTTAGCGTAACATTTGTTTTCTTTTTAAACACATTAGCTATAACTTCCCGAAACCCTATTTTAGCATCTTGAGTACAATAACGATAAAACGGAACATAGTAATTACTTTTATTTTCTCCAACATAATTCAGTAAGTAATCCTTTGTCACCGAATTATCCCTTATAAATGGACTCATTTCATAAGGTAAAATATTGGAGTGTCCACCAATATCATAAATATAATCTACTTGGATGAATATAGAATCCGAACTAATATTATACTCTCTCAACAGCTTCAATACCGAATAAATATCTCCCATTTTTGAAGCTTGAAAACCTAAATTTACACAACTTTTTTTAGTTTTATCTTCGATTATAGAGGGAACAATTCCGTTTTCAACTCTTGATGAACCTAAGAAAATATAATTAACTTTTGTGTTTTTAAGATTTCTTAAATACTGAAATTTAGTCCTAGGTCTTGAATTTTCATAGACCGAAGTATAAGCAAAATCAAATACTAATGCAACAATTAGTATGGTAAATAAAACCCCAATTATTCTGCTATTAAATTTTTTCATTCTTTTTTCAAGCATCAAAAAACGCTTATTTTCAATTAATTATTCTTGCTAAGGATTAAATGAATATCATCCCAAATTAACTTTGAAGCTTCAGTAGGCTTTTTCCCAACAATTGTTTGAAACCATTGTTGCCCTTCTTCAACACTAGAAACTCCTCCATCGATGATCGTTTTTATTGTCGCTGTCAGATTGTTTTTATCTAAAGACCACAATGCAGCATTTTTAGATGGCATGGAACGAAAATGAATGTATTTATAATTTTGACCTATATCTCTTATTCCTTTTTTTAGTTGGGGTTGCTCATAATCAAAAAACAAACACGATTTATTGTGCGCTACAAAATCAAACACCATCGAAGAAGCGATATTAGCAACAAACTCGGTATGTTCGCACACATTGGCTTGCATAATAAAATCTTCTTTGGTTGGCATAATCTCATTCCAATTCGTACCAATTGGTCTCCAAATAGGATTTACAACTGCAATTATAGCCGCATATTTTTCAAGAATTTCGTTGTATCTATCGGTAAAATCAACGGGGCATTTTCGATACAATACACCTAAATTATACCCTTGATTATTCAATTCTATTACTGATTTTGCCAGATCCTCGACATAATACTGATCTAATGGAGAGGTTACAATATCGTCTCCAGAATAACAGATATAGCGCTTTTGTGTATCTAAATTATTTTCTTCAAAAAAAGCTGTTCTACTTTTTAAAATACTTTTATCAAAATGACTTTCAAACTGGGGTGTTCCCGTTACAAACGCATTTTCTGGTTTAACATAAGGACAATATAGAAGCAACTCCCTTTTCATGTGGTCACTCCATACAAAATAATAATCGGTTTCGACAAGGGTGGTTGCTTTAGGTAAATTATCCCAGGAGAAAATAAAAGTAGCGGTTGGAATACCTAGATCTTGTGCTGCCAAAAGTGGCGCAATAGCTTGTGAAGGTCTTTGATTGGTACAAAAAATAAAATCGGGTTGATGTGCTTTTAATTGTGCTTTGCAATACTCATATTTAGAATTCTTCCTTTCGAGTTTTTTTATCTGATTTCTAACGAATAATAATCCTTTTTCATTAGAACCGAAAAACACCAATAAATCTACGAAAATACTTTTGAAAGCATTATTGAAACCCTTATAGGAATGCGGAAAATTATACGTATTATAAACCGTTTCCTTAAACTTTTTATCAAAAATATTGAGTTCAATTCTTTTTCTAGCCCTTGTAAATACCGAAGTTAATTTATGAAGTTTGTGATTTTCTATTTTAACTTCCTCAAAATTCAATTCTTCTTTTAAGGAAAAAACGGTGTTATTCCAATATACAATTTCATACCCTTTTTGTTCTCCTATTTCCTTAAACTGGGTAAATGCAAAATTGCGTAAACCTACTCCGTCAGGCAAAAAAATAAAAACTTTTTTCTTCATAATTTAATTTATCAAGCCCCTTTTGGGCTTAATTATTATATCTTTTTATTCTTCAACTTATCTCTTTGAACTTGCTCAATAGGCAAAATATCAGTTATTTTATGCGTCAATGCACTATGAACTGCATTCAAATCACGTGTTAATTTGCGTAATCCCATAGGTTCTAGTGATGCAGCATGATCCGTACCTTTCCAAGTTCTGTCTTTTGTATAATGTCTTTCAACAATATTTGCTCCTAGGGTATAAGCTGCAATATCTACCGCAATCCCCAAATGGTGTCCAGAAAAACCAATGTGTTTTACTTTATCACCATATTTCTGTTTTAATAAATTAATATCCAAAAGACAAACATCTTCAAAAGGAACTGGATAACCTGAGGTACAATTGTAAAGCACTAAATCTTTGTTACGTCCTTTTCCGATAAAATAATTCACCAAGGTTTCTGTTTCATTTTTGGTTGTCATTCCGGTCGAAATATGTATTTCACCCTTATAATTATCACACAACCAGCCCAGCATTTCATAATTATTATTGCATGCCGATGGGATTTTTATAAAGTCAGGATTCAATGACGAAATCTCTTTGGCCGATGTCGTGTCCCAAACCGATGTAGCGTAGATAATACCCAATTCTTCGCAATATTTTTTCAATTCAGCATGTTGATCTACATCAAATTCTAAATATTCCCTGTGGGAACCATACGTGTCACCATAGGAGTTGACAGGATTAGGATGGGGTGTATTGTATTGTTCTTCTGTCAATAACTCTTTGTTATTTCTTTTTTGGAATTTAACGGCATCGACCTCACAAAAAATGGCGGCAATTTTTATTAATTCTTTGGCAATTTCCATATCTCCTTTGTGATTACAGCCAATTTCGGCAATAACAAAAGGTTTTTTATACTCGTTCATATCTTTTATTGTACTTCATTATAACTTCACAAACTTCTCTAATTGCACCGTTTCCAGAATTGTTTTTCAAAACAATATCAGCATGGGCTTTTATAATATTCATAGCATTTGCTGGAGAAAAAGACCATCCACAACTGCAAATATTACTTAAATCATTAACATCGTCGCCTACATAAGCCACGAACTCAAAACTACTGTTTTTAATTTCAAGAAATTGTTTCAAAAAAGAATATTTATCTTTTACTCCTAAAAAAACATTTTCAATCTTGAGTTTTTTCATTCGTTGTGCCACTACTTTAGAATTTTCAGAAGTCAAAACGACAACCTCAACATTATTTTCTCTCAAAATTTCTAAGCCCATTCCGTCGCGCATATCGAATTTTTTGGCCATTTCCCCATCTTCATTGTAATACACACTTCCATCGGTAAAAACACCATCAACATCTAAAACCAAATACTGAATTCTCTGGCTTACTTTCATCGTTTTTTGTCTTTCAATCAAAAGGTTTTCGATTATATTCCAATCCGATAGGCTATCAATTTCCATGAGGGTTTCTTCGGGCATTTCGATTAATCCAATGCTACCGCTCACTCTGTTGTTTGATTGTAAAAATGCTTCTTTTGTGGTACAATATACAGCTCCGTTTTCGACTAACAAACCATCAAAATCTTGTCGTCTGGGTCTGTTGAAAACATCATAGTTGTGGGGCGTACCATCTGTATTCCAAGTAAAGCGATGCGTTTTGACCACACTTAAAGCCGAATCAAAAGAGTCTTTTGTGATTTTTTCTAAACTAGCATTTATATTCGCTGCCAAGGTTAATGGCGAGGTAGCTTGAAGCAAGCACAAAATAGTATAATCCTGATCGATTTTTTTAGAAAATTCAATCATCACACTTTCGGTCGATGCGGTATCATTTGCGTTTTCTTCCGCCCGAAGCAAAGCTTTCACTTTGGTTGTCCAATGGTATTCTCGCTCTACATACTCTATAATTTCTGTATCATCCGTAAATACATAAACCAAATCTAAATCCGAAAAAATGGCTTCGGTCAGCACCCATGTAAACAAAGGGCGACCTACCATCTTCTTTTTATTCTTTCCAAGAATTCCTTTAGACCCTTTACGAAGCGGAATAATAGCTGCTTTTTTCATTTTTATATTTTTTCGCTTTTGTTTCAAAAATAGTTTTATTAGTTGAATTTAGGGTTAATTACAACTTAATATTTTATCCCTTTTAGCATCTTTATTTTTTGTAAAGTACTATTCTGAACTGGTTTTCTAAATTTCAGCACATAAAACAACTCTTTACCAGCACTAAAAGTAGATTTCCAAAACAACACAAAATACTTCAAGTCATATAATGCATATTTTTTAAAATTATGAAATAACAATTTTGCTATTTTCAGAATGGGATTTGGATAATACACTACATAAAAAAAAAGGCTATTTTTGAGTTGTTTTCCAAATCGAAAATAATTTCTACCCTGACCCAAACGTTTTATTTTATCTACTCGATGATTCACAATGATCGAATTATCATAGCCTATTTCATAACCTAAATCTAAAACTTCGATAGCTAAACAAGACTCTTCGCCATAAATATCTATCCATACTGGGAAGCCATTGGTCATGTCATAAATTTCTTTGCGTATCGCAAAACCACATCCCACAAAATCATTTGTTTTGTATTTGGCAATGTCAGGCTCTGCCCTTTTTAAAGCCTCTTCATCCGATTCGAAAACGCCTCTAATTTCTTGAAAGGCTATAATACCAATTCTTTCATTTTCTAAAAAAACGGATTGGGTTTTAGCAATAAAATTAGTGCTCAAAGGATGTGCATCATCGTCTAATCCTATAAAGATTTTACCTGATGCTTTTTGATACAACTTGTTCCTTGCTGGAGAAGCACTAATACTTATTAGCGAATTTTCCCATTGCACCCATGGGTATTTTATAAGCAAAGCTTCTGTTTTTTTGCAACCATCAATAAAAACCAGTACTTCATGAATAGACAAATCAAGCAAACTAAATAGTTTGTTTAAGGTAATTTCCAGTTCATCTGGTCTGTTTTTGGTTACGATGAGTATTGATATTTCCATTCTTGTAGCTTATGGCAAAATGTCTTTGTATAATTGCACAATTTCTTGTTTTAATCTTTTTCTATTGTAGTTATCATTCACAAAATCAACATTGTATTTCTGGGCATTTTCCCTCAATTCAATATTTTCTAATGCTTTTTCAATCCAATTTGCAATTTCTTTACTATCTAAAGGATTTTCAATTAAAAAACCATTCACTCCATGTGTTATAACTTCTCCTGATACTTTGCCTGGATTAGACTGTATCGGGAATGCCCCCATTCCCATAGCTTCTAATAAAACATTGGGCATACCATCTGAAATACTGTTGGCAATATGAATCAAACTTTTCCCCATCAATTGCAACAAATCGGCATTAGAAATAAACTGCCCTCTTATAAATATTTTCACTTTTAAAGATTCAAAAAAACGGGAATTTTCAACTCGTTCTTTTACTACAATATCAGTACTATAAATTATAATTTCTAGTTTTTGTACTAATTTTAAAGGCAATAATTCAATAGCTTCAATTATTTTTAAAGCTTTGCCCACTCCGTCTTCGTAACCTTTTATGATTAATACATTTCGCTCGTTAATCGCTTGAATATACTTTTCTTCAATTGCTAATCCTCCATTACCAATATACGCACCCAAAAAAGCATTCTTAAAACCCTTTTCTTTTACAATTTCATAATCTCTTTTACAATCGGTAATTAAATAATCTACTCTTGACAAAAATTGTTTAAATTGTACTTCTTGAACCCCTAATTCTTTATAAAAATAAATATCACTCCCCCAAGAAGAATAAATAAATTTAATATTTGGATTCTGCACCATAACTTCCAAAATGGGAAAACCGGCTAATCGCATTTCAAAACAATGTACACTATCAGGCTTAATTTCATTAATTAGTTTCTTAAAAACAGTAGCTGTTTTTCTTTCGTTGTAAAATTGAACCCCTTCATAAATTCGAGGCAATTTATTTTTAAGGAAATGTCTTAAAGGGAAATCATATCTTAATTTCCAACCTTTTATTTGATGTACCCAATCTATTCTTTCTACCTTGTTACCACCATCGGTAACATCAAACCAATATACATCATAGCCAGAATCTTTCAATTGGTTGACCCATTGAAAAAAATGATGATTCGGTATGGCTACCATAAGGATTTTCATTTATTTGAAACTTTTATAAATGGAATATAAATATAATTTTGTCAACAAATACTTTTCTTTAGTAATTTTAAAAATAGAAACATATTGGATAAAAGCTTTTAAATAGCTCTTTTCTCTATTAAAACTTGTCATTAAATTACGGCTTTTATCCCAAATACTTTGAGCAATAATTTCTTTTTTGTGACTAAATGACTCATCCGAATATATATATTTCAATATTTTTAAAAGCACCTGAATAAAAGAACTATTTCTACGCATATAGCCCGCTGAAACACCAATATTCATTCGATAAACTGCTGTAATATCATCTATAAAATGGATCTTGCCTCCATCTTTGACAACCCATAAATAAGTTTGCCAATCACCAAAAGGAAAATGAACAAACCAAGAAGGGACATTCTCTATATTTTGAATGTTCTTAAATAATACGGTTACAGAATGAATAAAATTATTAAAAATCAAGTCATCAAAATCAGGATCTTTTTTTTCTAAATTATAAGTATTATCTACAGTTTCTCCATCTATAAATAATTTTCTAACACCTGTATATACTATAGAATAGTCAGGGTTATTCTCTAAAAAATCAACTTGTTTTTGTAATTTACAATCATCTATCCAGTAATCATCTCCGTCGCAAATAGCAATATATTTACCATCACATTCCTTGATGGTTCGCATATAATTAGCTATCAGACCTATATTTTTTTTTAAAGACGGCAATAGTTTTATTTTATCACCATACTCTACTGCATAACGTTCACAAATATTTCTAGTTTCATCTGTACTATAATCTTCCCCAATAACCAATTGATATTTAAAATTGGTTTTCTGCATGAGAGCACCTTCAATTGTTTGAGTAATAAATTGCTCCTGATTGTAGGTTAATATGAAAATACTTACTGTAATGTCATTCATTATAAAAATTATATCTGTTGTTTCTTTGTTGCTTATTAATTAAAACATTTTATAAGTAACAATGAAAATGTCATATCAACCGTTTTTAGCACTAAAAAAAACTTTATATTTCAATGCCTTCTTTTCTATCAAATGCCAAGACAAATAACCAAACCCTATCGAAAGGAATACTGAAGTAATAATCAAAGTATAGGTATTCATCTTAAAAAAATAGACCAAAGTTTGCTGAATCGGGAAACTGTATATATAAATCCCATAAGACATATCACCAAATTTACCAAAAGTACTTAAAAAAGGCAAAGGCATAAATCCTATTAGCATAATTATAATAGGTAAAAAAACATGTTTAACAGAATCATAATAATTAAAATAAAGTGATACTACTAAAACCAAAATTGCTATACCTAAAACCACACTCTTGTATTTCAATTTTTCAAACTCTATTGAAGACAGTAAACTACCGCCTATAAAAAAAGTACCTAAGTTGAGCAGATGCAAACCTTGTATTTCGAATAAAGTAGAGTTCGCAAGTCTGTTTAGATAAAAATTATAAAGGAAACAAAAAACTACAAAAGCAAAAGAAAGAAAAATGATACCTATTTTTTTTTGTTTTCTAAAAAAGAAAAGCAATGATAATGCAACATACAAGCTAAACTCATAGCGAATAGTCCATAACGAACCATTTATGACATGATATGAATTCGTATCAAATATTCCTTTTATACTGGATTGAAAATGATACAAACTAAGATTATTAGGCACATAAGTATAGACTGCATTATTTTTAAAAAAAGGAATCTCACTTTTATATACGAAAGGTGCTAAAATAATGGAAACCAATAAAACGACAATTAAGGCTGGAAAAAGTCTTAAAAACCGTTTTTTAAAATAATCAAAAATGCTTTTGCTCCGGTGTAAACTTTGAAAAATAAAGTAACCACTAATAATAAAAAAACCACTTAATCCTATTTGGGCCAAAACGATTTGCCCATTTGTAATTTGATAAATCCATTGAGAACGCTCATTACTGCCCGATAATGGATAAGAATGCGATATAACGACTAAAAGAGCAAACAAAAACCTTAGAAAATCAAAATTATTATTTTTATTCATTTTCAAAAGTTTACTAAAATTTATTGGGTTTATCGAACATAAATTTGATTAGATAAAAAAATCTCAAAATAATATACCACAAATCTACTATAGCCTTTTTAACCAAATGAAAAATACTTGCTAACAATCCTTTGACAGCGCTTTCTAAACTAATATCCTGATGCCACAATTGATAATTTCCGATAACATCATTTTTAAATCTAAAAAACAATTGTTTAGGACTTCGCTTGATTTCGTAGCTAAATATAGATTCGACAAAATCGATATCATAACCTGCTTTCAACACTCTTGCCGTCCATTCTTTGTCTTCAAAAGTAGCTACATCTTCTCTGAATTGATATTTTTCCCACACTATTTTATTAAAGGCTGAACCTGAAAAAATCAACCCTGATTTATTAGGATCTATTGTTGCTGGAATTTTATTGATGTAGTTTTTATAATCATTAGAATTATGAAGACACCTCAATCCTGCTAAATTAGAATTTTCATCAAACTTATTTTGAATTAACTTAAAAAAATCATGACTTACGGGATACGAATGGGCGCTAAAAATAACAACTATAGAATTTTTGGCTTCCTTTGCACACAAATTGGCACTACCACCAAAACTAAAATCTTTGATGGTTACAAAACGAGCTCCAAATTTTTCGGCAATTTCCTCGCTATTATCAATTGATAAATTATCAATAACAATTATTTCATCAATGTCATCACAATATCTTTCCGTTAAGTTTTTCAACAAAAAAGAGAGTGCTTCTGCTTGATTTTTATTTCTAATAACAACTGAAATCATGAAATTTATTTTTTTTCCAATACCTTTTGTATAATTCGATAAGGCTTACAAATTGCCTTTGCAATTTTGTATTCTAGTGAATTTTTAATTTTTTGTTCGCCCGTTCGATGCGTTTTTAGCCAGTAAAAAAGTACTGTCATACAATTATCGAAATCTTGAATATAAATTTCCTTGTGTTTTTTATAAATATATTCCTTATTTAATTCCGCATGATTATTTAAAGTATCCACTAACATTGACTTTTTTGATTTTCTGTAATAAAATAGAAACTCCGGAACTATTTTATAATGCCAAGCTTTCTTAGTTATTGCCAACCAAAATTCCCAATCTTCAAAACCCTTTTTCATACTTTCGTCATAGCCACCAACTTCTTCCCAACACTTTTTTCTATATAAAGAAGTGGCAATTAATTGATTCACATAAAGCAAATCATGATTGGTAGTTCCATTTGGTTTCAATTCATAAATAATGTTTTTCAAATCTTTCTCGAAAAACTGACTATAGCAAGATACAATCGCTAATGAATTATCTTGCTGTAATTCCGGAACAAGTTGAATTAAATAATCTTTATCAATAGAGTCATCCGCATCTAAGGGCAAAATATATTCTCCTTTACTAATTGCGATTCCTGCATTTCTCGCACTTGATAACCCTCCGTTTTCTTTATATAAATAGCTAAATCGATTGTCTTTTTTACACCATTGTTGGGCGACACTTTCTGTATTATCAGGACTTCCATCATTAACAATGATACATTCCCAATCCGAATATGTTTGATCTAAAACAGATTGTAAAGAATCATTCAAAAAATGAGCTTGTTTGTAACACGGAACAATTATAGAAACGAGTGTATTCATTTTAAAATTTATTTAAAAACCCTAATTTTACTAATACTTTAATAATCCTAGACTTTCTAAAATTAGCAACAATATCTTTATAAATAATAACATCGCCAATATCTTGCAAATAAACAGGATATTCTTCTTGAAGTACTTGTTGTTTTTCGTTCTCTTTAAGAACTCTATTAGATGGATTAGAACTCATCCCACCAATATAAAAAGTAGACAATGTAGCATTTATTTTTTTATAGCTTAAATTATACCTGCAAATACTGTCTATAAAAAACTTCCAATCGGATAGTATCTTAAAATCTTCTTTGTAAAAATTTGTTTTTCCAAAAGTACTTTTAGCAATAAAAGTGGCTGGATGTGGTAAAGTATCTTCTACAAAATAGGAAAAGGACAATACCTCAGGGTATTCTTTAATAAAGATTTTATGTTCTTCAACCACTTGCAAATTAAAATAAATAATATCCCTATCCTTTATTTCTTGCTGATTTTGTGCTAATACTTTATTATTATAAAAGTGATCACCGCTGTTCAAAAAAAGTAAATATTCCCCCGATGCTTTTGCAATTCCTTTATTCATGGCGTGATAAACCCCCGTATCAGGTTCACTTATCCAATACTCAAATAATTGCGTTTTACTTTCAATATAAGCCGCACTGCCATCAGTAGAACCACCATCAATGATGATATGCTCAAACTCTTGCCATGTTTGATTAGAAACGCTCTCAATAGTTTTTTTTAATCCTTCAAGATTGTTATAATTAACCGTGATTATGGAAATTTTAGGTTTCAAATTTCTATTTATTTTAATTCTATCGATACAAAAATGTAAAAAGTTCTTTTCTAAGCCTTATAATTGGAAAATATTTGACACTTAAATATGTAAACAAAAGTTTAGGATTACTAAAAAATATTGAAGCCCAATATAAGCTATCATTTAGCAAGCTGTTTTTTTGTTTGAATTTTAAAAGCCAAATCCATTTCAATAAAGTATCAATTTTAGTTAATGGAATTCCTTTTTTACTACTCCAAAAAATAAGCGATTCATACATTTTTATCACATAAATTCTATACAAATCTTCTCTATCAAAAACATTAGCGTCATGAACACCTCTTTTAGCTACTGGTTTTTCTAATATCCCTCCAACTAATTTGGTTTTCAATGCCATTTTCCAAAATAAATCAGAATCTTCCGAAACCATCAAATCCTCATTAAATAAGCCCGATACATCAAAAACTGTTTTTTTAACCGTTAAGCCGTCTATCTGAAAAAAACCATATTTACCTGAAATTAAGGCATCAAAAAGAAAATCGGATTCGATTCCTTTTGTCATTGTATTCAACTTAAACTGGCTTTGCTCGACTACAGTAATTGGTCTATAAAAATCAAATCCTACTGCATTATATATTCCATCACAATCCTTATTTTCTTGAAATACTTTGATATCATTTACAAATCTATTTTCCAAATAGTAATCATCAGCATCTAGAAAAGCAATATAATTCCCAGTAGCTTTTTGTATTCCAAGATTTCTACTGGCCGAACGCCCTTTATTCAATTTGTCTTTATGATGATAAACTTTAATCTTTGAGTTTTGTAATTGCAGTTCATCAAGAATCACTTGAGTTCCGTCAATACTTCCATCATTTACAACAATAATTTCAGTAACTTGTGGTTGCTGCAAGACCGAAAAAATTGCTTTTTTTATAAAGCGTTGACCGTTATATACTGGAATTATGACGGATATTGAAAATTGCATTACTATCGTTTTAAAATGTATATTTTTTATATCTTTCTATAAAATTCTTCTCCTTGAAAATATAAACAACTTATTCTAGTGTTTTTTGAAGGCGTATATCATTCCCGTAATAGAATCAAAACTTCTAGAAAAGAAGTCAAATCCTGAATTGATTAACATCTCCTCTATTATTTGTGAACCTTTATCATGCCATTCTAATAAAAGTACATCTATTTGATTAATCATTCCTGTCTCGTAGAGATTTTCCAAAATTTCATATTCGGCACCTTCACAATCCATTTTGATTATTATTTTTCTATTCTTTGTCGTATTTACTATTTTACTTATTTCCAATGTAGCCTCCTCAATTTGAACTTCTCTTTCTACTACATTATCATTATTAGAATAACTCGGACTTGACAACCCTCTAAATCCGGTATTTCCTTTACAATTTTTATCAAATAAAAACAGTTCCTTTCTGCTGTTTTTTC
>CAILTC010000010.1 GCA_903837025.1 uncultured Bacteroidota bacterium
AAGCAATTCTCTTGGTAAAGTCTCTAATTTAGAATTAGATATTTCTTTTTCTAAAGTATATAATTCCTCGTATTGTTTCAAGAACCACATATCAATTTTGGTAATTTCATGAATACGACTCAACGGAATTCCCATTGCGATAGCATCATAAATCACAAAAACACGATCCCAACTTGCAAAAGTCAGTTTTTCGATAATTTGCTCATAATTTGTATATCCTTTTCCGTCAGCTCCTAGCCCATTTCTTTTGATTTCTAAAGATTGAGTCGCTTTATGCAAAGCTTCTTGAAACGAACGTCCAATTCCCATAACTTCACCCACAGATTTCATCTGAAGACCTAAAGTTCTGTCGGCACCTTCGAATTTATCAAAGTTCCAACGTGGTATTTTCACAATCACATAATCCAAAGTCGGTTCGAAAAGTGCCGAAGTCGATTTGGTGATTTGGTTTTGCAATTCATCCAGATTATAACCCAAAGCCAGTTTCGAAGCAATTTTTGCAATCGGATAACCTGTTGCTTTTGACGCCAAAGCCGATGAACGAGACACACGAGGATTGATTTCAATCGCCACAATATCTTCTTTTTCGTCAGGTGAAACGGCGAATTGAACATTACAACCTCCTGCAAAATTACCGATACTACGCATCATCAAGATCGCATAATCACGCATTCTTTGAAAAGTAGTATCCGACAAAGTCATTGCTGGCGCAACTGTTATTGAATCTCCGGTGTGAATTCCCATTGGATCCATATTTTCGATCGAACAGATAATAACTACGTTATCGTTTTTATCTCTTAAAAGTTCTAACTCATATTCTTTCCAACCCATCAAAGCCTTATCAATCAGGACTTCGTGAATAGGCGAAGCTTCTAAACCGCGGGTTAAAAGTTCGTTGAAATCTTCTTTTTTGTAAACAATTGCAGCTCCTGTTCCACCAAGTGTAAACGAAGGACGAATCACTAAAGGGAAACCAAATTCCTGAGCAATTTCTTTTCCTTGAAGAAAAGAAGTCGCTGTTTTTGCAGGTGCGGCAGGAACCCCAATTCTTTCTAAAAGCTGTTTAAATTGTTCTCTATCTTCGGTAATGTTAATTGCATTTACATCAACACCTATTAATTTTACTCCAAAATCTGCCCAAATTCCTTTTTCATCAGCTTCAAGACATAAGTTCAAAGCGGTTTGTCCACCCATTGTTGGCAAAACAGCATCGATTTGAGGATGTTCTTTTAGAATTTGAATAATTGATTTTGTAGTCAATGGCAATAAATAAACATGATCGGCCATTGATGGGTCGGTCATAATGGTTGCTGGATTCGAGTTAATCAAGATAACTTCGATACCTTCTTCACGAATAGAGCGAGCAGATTGGGAACCTGCATAATCAAATTCGCAAGCCTGACCTATAACTATTGGACCTGAACCTATTATTAAAACCGATTTTATTGAATTGTCTTTTGGCATTGTGTAGTTGTTTTTTTGTTTTATTTTTGCTGAAAATTCCTGATTTTTGGATAATTTTGTAACATTAAATCCAGAACCTGAAAATTTTTTAACGAT
>CAILTC010000011.1 GCA_903837025.1 uncultured Bacteroidota bacterium
AATTCAAGAACCAATAGCTTGGTAAACAAAACCAATCTCTTCTAATTGTGATTTATCGAGTATATTTCGACCATCAAAAATAAAAGCTGGTTTTTGCATGCCAACATATATTTTTTGCCAATCGTAATGTGTAAATTCATCCCATTCGGTAAGAACTGCTATGGCATGAGCATCTTTACATGCTTGGTAAGGATCATCAAAAGAACTAATTCCATTCGCATTTTTTTCGGATTTTCGTGTTTCTAAATAGTCCAAATCGGCTAAGACTTTTTGTCTTGAAACTTTAGGATCGTAAACTGCAATTTGTGCATGTTCGCTTATCAAATCATCGGCTACATAAATAGCCGCTGATTCCCTGGTATCATTAGTATCTTTTTTGAAAGCCCAACCCAAAAATGTTATTTTCTTATCGGCAACAGTATTGTAGAGTGTTTGCACAATTTTATTGGAAAATCTCTTTTTTTGATGGTCATTCATAATAATAACTTGTTCCCAATAATCCGCCACTTCATTAAGCCCATAGGACTTAGCGATATAAACCAAATTTAAGATGTCTTTTTGAAAACAAGAGCCTCCAAAACCAACAGAAGCTTTTAGAAATTTAGGTCCTATTCGGCTGTCCATTCCTATCGCTTTTGCCACTTCATTAATATTAGCGCCTGTTTTTTCGCAAAGTTCGGATAAGGCATTAATCGAAGAAATTCTTTGTGCTAAAAAAGCATTTGCTGTCAATTTTGACAATTCAGAAGACCATACATTGGTTGTTATTATTTTTTCTGGAGTTACCCAATTCGAATATACATCAACCAAGGCTTTTATCGCTTTTTGACCTTCGGGCGATTCATCTCCGCCAATCAATATTCGATCAGGATTCAACAAATCTTGAACCGCAGTCCCTTCGGCAAGAAATTCTGGATTAGAAAGAATCTGAAATTGAACATGATTACCCGTATTATCCAAAATGCTTTTTATCGCTTCGGCAGTTCGAACCGGCAAAGTAGATTTCTCCACTACGATTTTGTTGTCCTTGGCAATTTTGGCAATTTGTCTCGCACACAATTCTATATATTTCAAATCAGCAGCCATTCCTTTCCCTTTTCCATAGGTTTTCGTGGGTGTATTTACAGATATAAAAATGATTTGTGCTTCATCAATCGCCTGATCTACATCGGTCGAAAAAAATAAATTTCTTCCTCTAGCTTCAGCCACAACGGTACTTAATCCCGGTTCATAAATAGGAATATTATCCACATTTTCATCGTTCCAAGCCGCAATTCGTTCCACATTCAAATCGACTACCGTAACCTGAATATGAGGGCATTTTTGTGCAATAACTGCCATCGTTGGTCCCCCAACATATCCCGCACCTATGCAACAAATTTTAGTGATTTTCATTTTATATAATCTATTATCTTTTCTCTGAAATCTTTTTCTTTAATCTGCTATCTCCTATAAATCCTCCCATTCGTAGTTAGGACAAGATGAATCGCGTCTCTACTTCATGTTATTCCAATACCAATCTATCGCTTCCTTCAATCCTTGTTGCATAGAAAATTGGGGATCATAACCCAATAATGCCTTCGCTTTATCGATACTTGCTAAAGAATGAGGAATATCTCCTTCTCTGTTTGGACCATATTCGATAGCGACATTGGAAATTCGTTCATCATAAACGGACAAAAATTCTTTTAGGTAATTGACTAAATTATTTAATGTATTTCGGTCTCCAAAAGCTGTATTATAAACCGTGTTTACTGCGTCTGGATTTTTTGTAGTCATCGCCAATTCATTCATCTGAATCACGTTATCAATATAGGTAAAATCACGAGAATAGTTACCATCACCATTTATTTTTGGGCTTTCGAGTTGCATTAATTGGGCAACAAATTTTGGAATAACGGCTGCATAAGCTCCGTTAGGATCTTGTTTTCGACCAAAAACATTAAAATAGCGTAAGCCAATTGTTTCCAAACCATACGTTCTACTGAAAATATCGGCGTATAATTCGTTAACATATTTTGTAATTGCATAAGGTGATAAAGGTTTCCCGATTACATCCTCTACTTTTGGCAATCCTACAGAGTCTCCATAAGTCGAAGAGCTTGCAGCATAAACAAATCGCTTTACTTTGGCATCGCGAGAAGCAACTAACATATTCAAAAAACCAGAAACATTGACATCATTGGTTGTAATTGGATCCTTAATAGACCTTGGCACTGAACCTAAAGCAGCTTCATGTAAAACATAATCGACACCATTAACTGCATTCTGACAATCTGATAAGTTGCGAATATCACCTTCGATCAATCTGAAATTGGGATTTTCGAAACTAAGTTTTAAATTATGGCGGTGTCCTGTCGAAAAATTATCAAGACAAGTCACCTTATATCCCTTAGATAAAAAATATTCACAAAGATTAGAACCTATGAATCCAGCTCCTCCCGTGATTAATATACTTGTATTATTTACTTCAATCATTTTTTTTATAAATTTAATAGTACTCTAATTACAGATTATCTTATTTACGGATTTTATTTAATATACTTTGGAGAAACGATTTTGGTTTATCGTCTTCGTGATATCCGTTAGAATAGGTGGTACTTCCATAACCATAGCCATAACCATAGCCATAACCTGCTCCATATTTGGCTTTATTTTGAAATCCGTTCAGAATGATACTTGTATTATGAAGCTCACCCCGTTTCACTCTATTATTAAGTAAAGTAATCATTTCTTTCTTAGTAAAATCCTGTCGGACAATATATAAAATAACATCACAAAATTGCGCTAACTCCAATGCATCTGAAACCAAACCTACAGGTGGCGTATCTAAAATAATGTAATCATAGGTTTTCTTCAATTCTTCGATCATTTCCTTCATACCGTCACTCATAATCATTTCGGCAGGATTAGGCGGAATAGGCCCCGAAACAATAACATCAAGATAAGGGATTTGAGTATGATTTATAATTTCATCTAATGTATTTTGTTTGATTAAATAATTCACAACACCTACATCATCAGAAATATTAAACTCATCAAAAAGTTTTGGTTTCCTCAAATCTAAACCAATAATCACGGTCTTTTTTTCGCTCAAAGCGAAGACTGTGGCTATATTCAAAGTACAAAAGGTTTTTCCTTCACCACTGACCGAAGAAGTTATCATCAGCGTTTTCCCTCCATCTAATTGCTTTTGTTTATACAAAAACTGAAGTGAAGAACGAATCGCTCGAAAGGATTCGGACAAGGCCGATTTTGGTCTTTCAAAAACTGCCAAATTAGTATTTTCTTTACTAAGCCCTACAACACCTATTAATGGTAGCTGAGTTAGTTTGCTAATATCTTCGGTATTTTGAATGGAATTATTGATAAAGAAAACACCAAAAACAAAAATCAAAGGAATCAATAATCCCAGAAAAAAAGCTAGCACATAGTTAACTGATGTTTTAGGACCAATAAGTCCTCCACCAATATCTTTTG
>CAILTC010000012.1 GCA_903837025.1 uncultured Bacteroidota bacterium
TCCGCAGCTTCGGACAGTGTTAAATATTTATTCATAACCGAGTAGTATAACGTTATACATTGGTTACAAATTTAAAAGAAATAATGAAAGAAACAAGCAAATTAAAACAATATAAATTATTATTTTATTCGTATATATTCGAGAATAAAAAATCCCCATAATGGCTAACCATTACAAGGATTTCCAATCAAAACAAATTTAAAACTAATTAATTCTTATACACCATTCCCATATCTTCAATAGAGAATTTATCGGTTAATAAGTGCAATAATTTATCTCTCAATTCGATATATTCGGGCATTTTTACAATTTCGATTTTGTTTCTAGGTCTTGGCAAATGCACATCGACAATTTCTCTAATTGTAGAAGCGGGACCATTATTCAACACCACAATTCGATCCGATAAAAACAAGGCTTCTTCGATGTCATGCGTAATCATTACAATGGTTTTTTCACGATTGTTCAGATTCCAAAGTTTTAATACTTCCAGTTGCATGGATCCTTTTGTCAAAGCATCTAAAGCTCCAAAGGGTTCGTCTAATAATAATACGCCCGGATTGATGGCAAATGCTCTCGCGATGGCGACTCTTTGCTTCATCCCGCCGGATAATTGTCCGGGTAATTTATCACGGTGATCGATTAAATTGACCATTCTAAGATTATTGTCAACGATTTCATGTTTCTCTTTTGTCGAACAATTCATAACCGAATCAACGGCTTGAAAAATGTTTTCATGAACAGACATCCAAGGCAAAAGGGAGTAGTTTTGAAATACGATTCCTCTATCGGGACCGGGGCCTTTTATGGCTTTATTGTCCAAAAGAACTGTTCCGCCAGTGGGAGTCAACATTCCGCCAATGGCATTCATAATGGTCGATTTTCCGCAACCAGAATGACCGATAATCGAGATTATTTCTCCTTTTTTGATCGACAAATTAATGTCGGTTACTGCAATATATTTTCCTTTTGGTGTTGGAAACGAAATTTCTAAATTTTTGATTTCTAAATAGCTCATGTCTTTTTATTTAAGATTTTTAAATTTTGTTTAAAGGTTTAAGAGTTTAAGGATTAAAAGTTTAAGGATTTAAAAGTTTGTGGGTTGTAACTCTCAAACATTTTTAAACCATCATAAAACTTTTAAACAAAATCTAAACTCATAAACAAATTAAGCTTTGTAAGCTACTTTACTTTCGATATAAGTAAATAATTTGTCAAAAAACAATCCTACAACTCCTATTATGATAATTGCCGAAATCACTTTTTCGAGGCTTAATGCGTTCCAACTATCCCAAACGAAGAACCCAATTCCTGCTCCACCCGAAAGCATTTCGCCAGCGACAATAACCAACCAAGCCACGCTAATACTCAAACGCAATCCTGTAATGATATGGGGCAAACTATAAGGAATAAGGATTTTTGTGAGATAACGCCATTTCGAAAATCCGAATGCTTTGGCCACGTTTTTGTGATCTTGAGGAATGGAGGCAACTCCAAAAGAGGTATTTATTAAGGTGGACCATAAGGAGGTGATGAAAACGATGAATAGGGTTGCCATTCCGGTGTCTTTGAAAACGACTAAACCAATCGGAAACCAAGCTAATGGCGAAACGGGCTTTAATAATTGTACAATTGGATATAATATTTGTTTGCAAGTGGCGCTTGCTCCCATCAAAATTCCGATGGGAATTGCGATTAATGAACCGAGTGTAAAGCCGAATAAAACGGTTTTTATGGATCTGAATAATTGCAATCCGATTCCTTTGTCGTTGGGACCATAATCATAAAATGGATCGCGGAGCATTTCATATAAAACGGTCAAAGTCGCTTTTGGACCAGGAAGTGCCGCCTTGGTATAATAACTTAATATACTCCAAAAACCTACGAAAAGCAACAATCCCAAACCTGCCAGCGACAGTGATTTCATTTTGATTACTACGGTAGTTATAAGTAATTTGATGTTGTACTTTTCGGAAAAACGTTCCGTTGAAATAACGGTGTTTTTTTCTAAATTATCAATGGTCAATGTGTTTGTGTCTGACATACTTTTAAATTTTAGTTTGGGATATTCCCGTTGGTTTTAATAGTTTTTAGCCAACTGGAAGGGGATTCTTTTGTTTATTTTCTTACTACTTTCAAATAAGCAGCTGGATTTGAAGGGTCGAAAACAGTTTTGTCCATAGTAAGAGAAAACGGTTTCATATCGTCATTTGGGATTTTGATCTTCATGCTTGCGGCAACTTCTTTGTACAAATCTTGTAAAATTAATTTGTCGGCAATCGTTTTGTAATCGGGTGCTGTTTTTAAATATCCGAAACGTACATATTGTGCCATTGCCCATATTGCGTAGGATTTACGAGGAAAATTTACCGTTCCGCCTTTGTAGAACAACATATAATCGTTTGAATATACTTGCGTTCCTTGGTTGCAACCTAAGTCATAATTTCCCATCAATCTATTTTCGATTACATCCGCTGGCGCATTTACATAAGGCGCTCTTCCGATAATTGCTGCTGCTTTTTTGCGATTGGCAGGATTGTCAAGCCAGATACAAGCTTCCATAATGGCTTTCATTACTTTTTTTAGGTCTTCTCTTCGTTTTTCGCTAAATTCTTTGTTGACAACCAATGCTTTTTCAGGATGGTCTTTCCAGATATCTTGAGAAGCAATTTGGGTAAAACCAATACCTTGTTTCACGGCAACTCCGCCCCAAGGTTCGCCAACACAGTAACCATCCATGTTTCCTACTTTCATATTCGCAACCATTTGCGGAGGCGGAATCGTAATTATTTTGACTGATTTTTGGTTAATTCCGGCGATTGCCATCCAGTTACGCAACCATAAATCGTGGGTTCCTCCAGGGAAAGTCATGGCAAAAGTCACTTCTTTTTCGGCTTTTAATTTGGCCGCAACAACAGGAGCTACTTTGTTCATTTGCTTGAAACCTACTTTGCCGCAAAAATCA
>CAILTC010000013.1 GCA_903837025.1 uncultured Bacteroidota bacterium
AAAGAGTATATTAAATTATTATTATTTTTGAACAAAAACCATCAAACCCCTATTAAAAACGTAGTTTAATTTTAATTTTTTCGTTATAAAACAATCATACCTCTATAAAAATAGGGGTGTTTTAGTTTTAATTCGTTTTATGATTATGAAATTAAAAAAAAAAGATATAAAAATAATATAATGTTCAAAAATAAATGTCTAAATAACGAATATGAAATAATTTGTCAAAAAGGAATCACAAATTAAATAATTAAAGAAATAATGTAATAGATTTGCTTTAAATAGCTGTTTTTTTTTAATGAAAAATTCAAATTATTGAATATTTAACAATGAAAGATATGATGAAGATAATACCTAAATTGAATCCCAATGGTTGGGACGAAATGTTTTCGGATAAAGGAGTTAGAGGTTCTTACCGTCAAGTTTTGCAAGCATTACAAAACCACAATCCAGAACACCTGCAACAAAAACAAAAACAAGCAGCTGATTTTTTTATGAATCAGGGTATTACTTTTACGGTTTACAGTGACCAAAATGAAGGTATAGAAAGAATCTTTCCGTTTGATATTATCCCAAGAATAATCACCCAAAAGGATTGGAGTGAGGTAGAATTAGGAATTGCACAAAGACTAAAAGCACTCAATTTATTTTTAGAGGACATCTACAATGATCAACTTATCATAAAAGAAGGCATTATTCCAGCTGCATTAATTGCTTCTTGTCCGCACTATATTCAGGAAGTTCACGGTATAAAACTACCGCATAATATTCATGTTCATATTGCCGGAATCGATTTGATTCGAGGAGCAAAAGGAGAATTCTATGTACTTGAAGACAATCTAAGATGTCCGAGTGGCGTGAGTTATATGCTCGAAAATCGTGAAATAACCAAAAAGATTTTTCCGGAAATGTTTACCTCAAATGAAGTGAGCATGGTCGCCAATTATCCGATGATTTTTCACAATATATTGGTTTCCCTTTCTCCAAGAAATATTTCGAACCCCAATGTTGTATTACTAACGCCTGGGATTTTTAATTCGGCTTATTATGAACACACTTTCTTGGCCAGACAAATGGGAATTCCACTGGTAGAAGGAAGAGATCTAGTGGTCAACAATAGCAAAGTATATATGAAAACCACTTCAGGTCTTCGCCAAGTAGATGTAATATACAGACGTTTAGACGATGAATATTTAGATCCTTTGGTCTTTAAACCAGACAGCACATTAGGTGTTCCGGGACTAATAAGTGCCTACAAAATGGGCAATGTGGCCTTGGTAAATGCCGTAGGAAATGGTGTTGCAGATGACAAAGCTGTATATGCTTTCGTTCCTGAAATGATTCGTTATTACCTTAACGAAGAGCCCATTCTTAAAAATGTACCAACCTACCAAATGGAAAATATTGATGAACGCGAATTAGTGTTTGCCGATATGGGGAACATGGTCATCAAGGAAACTAATGGAAGTGGTGGCTACGGAATGGTTATGGGAAATAAAGCAACCGAAAAAGAATTGGAAGACGCCAAGATTGCTATTATTGCCAATCCACGGAATTTTATTGCACAACCTATCATTCAGCTTAGCACCGTTCCTTGTCTTATCGATGGAGAATTAAAACTGCGTCATGTCGATCTTAGACCTTATGCCTTATGTGGCCCAAATGGTGTTGAAATAGTTCCAGGCGGATTAACCAGAGTAGCACTTACCGAAGGCTCTTTGGTAGTCAACTCCTCCCAAGGTGGCGGAAGCAAGGATACTTGGATAGTGAAATAAACAAAAGACTTTTTCTTAGTCTTAATTTAAAAAGTGAAAAATAATGAAAGTAAATATGCTCAGCCGGGTTGCAGACGGAATGTTTTGGCTCAACCGATATATGGAAAGAACAGATGGAATGTTACTTACCCTTAATACTTTTTACATCTTGTCTTTCGATAAAGAAATGGAAGATTCTCTTGGCTACAAACCCTTATTAGAATATTATACCAATTTGTCCGAAAGACAAATAAGTCAGGCTCAATATGACAGCACTTATGTTTTAAAGTATATTGTGTGTGATAGTCAAAATCAAAATTCGGTTAAAAACCTTATCATAAAAGCACGAGAAAACGCTAGAGGTTCGCAGGATAAAATCACTAAGGAATTATGGGAGCATATCAACTCCTTGTATCACTTCATAAACGCTCCTGACTTACCAAAAAAACTGGAAACTTCCGAAGCGTCGACTATTATTTCTAAGCTTAATAAGAAATTATTAATGTATAATGGTATTGTTCACGTAACGATGCCAAGGGGATTAGGTTGGTGGTTTTCTAGCATTGGCAAACATATTGAAAGATGCTTACAAACTATTGCCTTGACTCAATCTTACTACGCTCCTATTCATTATAACTTGGAAGGAAAAGAAGATTTGATGTATTGGAGAAGGCTTTTGCTATCTCTTTCTGGATACGAATTGTATTTAAAAAGCTATAGTAATATTCCCCATAATCGAAAAGTTGCCCAACAAGTTATCTTCAATGAAGAGTTTGCCCATTCGGTAATTTATACCTTAGAATTAATTGAGGTCAACTTGAACAGCCTTTTTAAAGACAACAATTTGAACGAAGCAAGAACCTTACGCAATCAATTCGGAAGATTAAAAAGCTATATAGAATTTACTGATTATCACAACCTTACCAACCAGCAACTGGAAGATTTGCTTCATCACACAAAAGCAGAATTAATCAAATTTTCGACAGATTTCTCTAAATTATTCTTCTCTTATACCTAAAAAAATGGCGATTTTCAAAATAGTTCACAGCACAAAATACCAATATAGTTGGCCCATAAAAGAAAGCATTAACGAGATTCGTTTATTCCCGCATAATTTTGAAAACCAAGATGTGCTTCAACACCAGCTTGTGATAAGCAATAATCCAATAGTAGAAATTTCTAAAGATGCTTTTGGAAACAGGGTTGGCAATTTCAATACTTTAGAAGCTCATGATAAAATGACAATCGAATCTAAAATGATCGTTCGGGTCAATCATTCGCTAAAAATTCCTGAAATTGATGGAACTACTGTCAAAGATTTGGAAAATGAAAAAGCAAAAAACATCGAATTACTTCGGTATACGTATCCGAAAACAATTGTAAAACAAAAGAAAATAGAAGGGATTTTAAAAAAGATAGTTGCCGAGGATAAATCTATTGTAGAAATTGCCAAACAGTGCAACGAATATGTGTTTAAAAATTTCACCTATACCAAAGGAATTACCAATATAGAAACTACTATAGATGAGATTTTAGAAATTAAAAAAGGGGTTTGCCAAGATTTTGCCCATATTTTATTGCAATTATTACGTACCGCAGGAATTCCCTCAAGATATGTTAGTGGTTATGTTTGCCCCAATGATACTGGCTTAAGAGGCGAAGGTGCCACCCATGCTTGGGTAGAGTTTTATACACCAACGCAAGGCTGGTTAGGCTTAGACCCTACCAATAATATCTGGACAATGGATAATCATGTCAAGCTTTCGGTTGGGAGACATTTCGAGGATTGTACTTTGGTAAAAGGAACTTTCAAAGGATTATCTAAACAAACACTTTCTGTAAGCGTTTCTATTGGCTACGAGGACGGAAGACATTTTGAAGAAATAAACAATGTGAAATTGCAAGCCGTTAGTCTTGAACAACAAGAGCAAATTAATCACTTAGAACAACAGCATCAACAGCAACAATAAAGTGATCATTTTACAAAAAATTATTCCTTTGTAAATTTCAAATTAGACCAATAAAAAAGCGAATCAAAATTTGATTCGCTTTTTTATTAGATGTAGTTTCAGTTATTACATATTAAACAACCAACTTGCTGGATTGTTAAAAATGGTATTTTGCATAATAATAAATTTCATTATCGTTTTTCCATCTCCGTTCGTTCTTATTTTTCCAAGGTTTTGCTTGATGCTTACTTTGTCCCCTTTATTAACAGAAACGGAGCTTAAATTTTGATATACCGTAAAAAAATCTCCATGCTGTATAACTACTGCTTTAATAATCGGAGAAGTAACCAGAACACTTGTTACGACTCCTCCAAATACAGCTCTTGCTGATGCTCCTTGATCGGTGGTAATATCTACACCATTATTATGAATATTTAATGTACTAATAACAGGATGAGGATGATCGCCATAAGCCGAAGAAACAACTCCTCTTTCAACAGGCCAAGGCAGTTTACCTTTATTAGCTCTAAAATTATCAGCTAGTATTTTTGATTCTCCTGTAAGTTCAATTTTTGATGATGAGACGGCAGCTTCAGAAGAAACAATTGCTTTTGCACGGGTTTTTAGTTCCTCGTTCGATTCAACTTTCGATGCTGCTTTTGCCATGGCTTTCGCTTTTTCCATAGCTCTTTCCATAGCGGCTTTTCTATTGGCCTCGGCAATTGCTTCCCGAATTAATTGTTTTATTTTATTATCAATTGCGCGTGCTTCTTGTTGTTTATTTTTAATATCAGCAGCTATTTTGCTTTTGTCTTTTTTAATAGTTTGCACTAATTTTTCTTGTTCCTGTTTTTCTTTCAATAAAGATAAACGTTCTTTTTCGTTTTCTTCAACCAGTTTTTGTTTGGCAGTTTTTTGAACATTCAGTTTACCATTATAAACAATAAGTTGACTCGTTTTTGTTTTTATTTCCTCGCCCTGCAATTTTCTATAATTTGTATATTGCTTCATGTATTGCACCCTTTTATAAGCTTGCAAAAAATTCTCCGACGACAATATAAACATCGCCCTACTTTGTTCGGAACGACTCTTATAGGACTTTACAATCATTCTTGAATAATCTTCCTTAAGTACATCAAGCTGTCCTTTGAGTTTGTTAATTTGTACTTGATTAATGTACATATCATTACTCAAAAGCTTGGTTTGCTTTTCTGTAGTATTTATTAATTTTTCTTTAAGCTTAATTTTTGTGGTCTGAATGACAAATACATTTACCGCCGATTTTTCTTTTTTACTGACCGATTTCAATAATATTTCGTTATCCCGAATTTCTTTTTGAATTTGGGCTTTGCGTTCTTCTAGTTTTTCTTGTTGGGTAGATTGGCTCCACATAAGTGAAGTCAAGCTTATAAAAACTAGGCTTAGGAGAAATTTTGGCATCTTAAAAATATATTTATGCAAACTTACTTAATTAAAATTCTTTTGTAACCATTTGGAACACTATAAGGAAAAGAAAGTTCTTCGTTAAAGCTTACGTTGTTGTATTCCAAATTGATTTCGCTTTTGCTGTTTTTTTGAAAAGTATTTATAATCACACTCGAAGGCAAAATCGCTTCCTTGTAAACAACTTCATTTGGATAAGTAACCTGAATCATTCGCCCCTCAGCAGTTTGTGTAATTTCTTGTTTTTTGACAAAGAATTTATCGGCGTCTAAAAAGAAAGATTTCTTGGTATTATTCCCCGAAGCATCCTCCAATTTATAGGTTTGATCTGCTAATGTTTCCATATATTTTCCGTTTTTCAACTCGTCAATTGCCCGACCTAACAACATATTTTGAATTTTACTAAAATCTAAATCGGTTCCTAGCCATTGGCTCAAAGCACTAAAATCACCTTCAAAATAACTGCCGTTTATTTTTTCGTAATAACTAACTGAAGTTGGTGTTATCAAAGCTTTCGCCATCGTGATTCCTATAAAACGAATGCTAATCAATATTTGTTCGTCTTTCTTGATTTTGATCTCAGCTGTAACATTCTGAGTTTGTTTTTCGTCCGCATATTGAACATTCGATTTTATATTTACTGTAGAAAAATTGGTTTTATTGTTCGTATAATTTTCTATTACATTATTTGATTTTAGATGAGTTTCTGGCTTGATAACATCAACCACTGCCGCTTTCGATTTACAAGAAACCAAAGTCAACGAACTGAAAAACCCACCAACTATAACGAATAATAAGAATCTTTTCATTTGAATTTATTTTTTTAATAATTGATTGGCTTTAGAAAAATAAAGCTCTTTTTTCTTGAAATCTCCTAAGCCATTATACGCTTCGCCAAGTTGAATATTGAAATTGATTTCTAGAGTCACATCATTTACCACATAATCCATGCCCATTTCTAACATTTCCTTTGCTTTTTTAAATTGCTGCAATTGATTGTTTGCCAAACCTGAAAAATAATAAAACTGAGGCTGTGTTGGAAAACTTTCGACCATTGCCGACGCTTTTTTTGCCAGCGAATCATACTGTTTCGTTTCGACATAGACTTGAAACAAAAGCAAATTAGTTTCAACATCTTGCCCAGAATTTTTCCTTAAAGTCTGCTCATAATACTTAACCGCTTTATCCCATTGCTTTTTATTGTGATAGTACTTCCCTATTTCTTTGGAAACATCCACTTCGGGATCATTATCGAAATAAGAAATTGCCTTTTCTAAATCAGCTGCATATTGCGGATTCGTATCTACAAAAATCAAGAACTCATTCAGGATTCGGTGTTTGATCTTCGAATCCATTTTGGCACTAGCCAAAACCATATTCATCGAATTTATAGCTTGTGGCCCTTCATTTTTCTCCAAATAAAATTTGAATAATCCCACCTGTGCCCATGCTGAAGTTGGAATTGCTACTTCTAGTTTCTTGGTGATTTCAAGTGCTTTTTCGGCTTCGTTATTTTCGGAATACAAGCGAATTAAACTGGTATAGTTCGATTCTTCTTTTGGATTTTTATCGATTTGATCTATCAAATTAGTGATTTCAGCATTTTGATATTTCCCTAGCGACAAAACCTGCATTTTGTATAAATCCCTTCTATCCGATTTCCCAATGGTAGCATTCAACTCATTGATTAGAACGAGCGCTTTGTCAAATTGTTGCGTATTCATATAAAGCGAAACCAAATCCTCTTTGTAAACTGCATCAAATGCTATCAACTTATTGATCGTAACTACGGCTTGATTGTAATCCTTGGTTTGATAACTTACCTCATACATTCCCAACCAAAACCATTTGTTTTTGGGGTCGATTTGTGTGGCTTTTTCAAATGAACTATAGGCTTTATCATATTGTTTTAAAGCCAACTGATTTTTTCCCAATTCGAAATATACGGTGGCATCATCTGGTTTTATTTTCAAACATTGTTCGAGCGCCGTAATGGCTTTGTCATAATTCTCGATGCCTTTTTGCATCAACGACTCATAAAAAAATTCTTGAAATTTATCTGCATCCGTCTTGATGGGTTCGGGTTCGGTTTGTGCCATAAGCACCGCCGAATTGCAAAGCAAAACCAAAAATAGAAAGAATGACACCGTTTTTTTCATTTATGCTTTTCAATTATATTACAATCAACGGATTAAAATCCGTTGCTACAATATGTTCCGTTCCTACGGAACTTATACTTATGTATGAGAGCCGTCGGCTCGGTACATATTGTAGGGCTGGACTTTAGACAGTTTTATTCCAATACCGAATAATCGCCAATGCTAATGCTTGTAAATTTACCGTCAAAACTGGCGTGATTCCCAATCATGGCATTATCTAAATTGGCATTTTTTATATGAGAATGCGTTTGTACCAAACTATTTTTTATGGAACTATCACTCACATGACATCCGTTTCCTAAAGACACATTGGGTCCAACGGTTGCATTAGTCAAAACTACATTTTCACCAATATAACAGGGCGGAATAATTGTTGAATTTTCTAATTTCACGTCAAAATCTACTAAATGCTCTCCATCATTATGCAAGAAACCTAGCATTCTCGAATTGGTTTCGACCGTAACATCTTTGTTACCGCAATCCATCCATTCCGCTACTTCTCCTGGTACAAATTTCATGCCCTTTGCCATCATTTGTTTAATTCCGTCATTTATTTGATATTCTCCGCCGTGAATAATGTTATTGTCTAACACTAATTGCAGTTCGTTTTTTAGAACGGCAACGTCTTTAAAATAGTAAATTCCGATAACGGCAAGATCCGAAACAAATTCTTTTGGTTTCTCGACCAACTCGATGATTTCATTCTTTTCATTTAAGTTAATCACACCAAAAGCTTCGGGTTGATCTACTTGTTTTACCCAAATAACGCTATCAGCAGTGGCGTCTAATTCAAAATCGGCACGAATTAAGGTATCGGCATAAGCTATTACAGCTGGACCACTCAAGGAATCTTTGGCACACATAATCGCGTGACCCGTTCCAAGGGCTTCATTTTGGTAATAAATAGTTCCTTTTGAACCTAATTTTTCGGCAATTGCAATTAAATCTTCTTCTACTTTTTTGCCAAAACTTTCGTGAATGATAAACGCAATTTCTTCGATATCTTGGTTTAAAACACCAGCGATATCTTCGACCAAACGGTGTACAATTGGTTTTCCGGCAATAGGAATTAACGGTTTAGGAATTGTTAATGTGTGGGGTCTTAATCTGGATCCTCGTCCAGCCATTGGTACTATTATTTTCATATTTCTGTAATTGTGAGGAACGAAGCAATCTAATCCTCTTATTAATTTAATTTTTTTAACAGCAAAGTTCGCAGAGATTTCCGCAAGGTTCACGAAGGTTTTAATGTGTTATTTTAAAATGTTTAATTCTAGAAGCCGAATTGAATGTAATTTATTCTTGTTGAATCCATTCATATTTTCCATTTTTGAGATAAATTATTCCACCTCCACAACTTCCTTCAGCATGTATAAAAATTCCGTCATTTACTAATTTTATTTTATCAACTTCTTTTATTTCGTCTTCAGATAATATTTCACCTTCACTATTTACATTGTTCCAATAGATTTCATTTTTAGGAGCTTTTTCAAAAATTCCAACCCAATCCATTTCATCAAAACCTTGTCCTAAAATATCATTTCCAAAACCTAAATAATCAATTTTATTTC
>CAILTC010000014.1 GCA_903837025.1 uncultured Bacteroidota bacterium
ATGTTTACAAAATCAAATAAAGGTATGTTACCTGAAATGATTGATTTGTTTATGGATATGCGTAGGTCTGCTAAGAATAGTATGATTTCAGCAGAGCAGAAGTTGGAAGAATTGAAGAAAGATAAGAATTATTCTAAATCAGAATATAAATTATTACAAAATGAAATATCTAGATATAATGTAACTCAAATGTGTTTTAAGATTTTATTGAATAGTTTATATGGTGCTATTGGAAATGCTTATTGTAGATATTTTGAATTGGAAATGGCACGAGCTATTACACTTACAGGACAATATATAATTAAAACTGTTGGTGATGGTTTAAATCAAGATCTTGGTGAGATGCTGAACATTAAAGATTATGATTGGTCCTTTTACTCCGACACAGATAGTGTTGTTGGTAGTTCTATCATAACAGTTAATGGAGAAAAATTGACAATCTCAGATTTTTATGATAATATGCTTGATAATTTTGTTAAATATGACTCATTTAATGATAATTATGTGAAAATTATAGAATCTGCTGAATATGCCACACTTAGTTTATCTAAGTGTGGGGTTTTGGAAACCAAATCTATAGCTTATGTTATGAAACATAAGGTTAAAAAAGAGTTGTTTAAAATTAAAAATTCTAATGGTGATGAAGTTGTAATTACTCAAGATCATAGTATTATTGTAGAAGATAAATTTTCAGGTTTAATTTTAAATATTAAACCAAAATTCTTAAATTCGAAAAAATATAGAATCATAAGCATTGTTGATACTGGTGCCAATGAGGAACTCGAATTTGATGATAATTATACAATAACATCATTAGGAATCGTTGAAGAATGGGTATATGATATTGAAGTTGAAGATAATCATAATTTTTTTGCTAATAACATATTAGTTCATAATAGTTGTTATATTACATTGAAACCTATGGTAGAAAAATATTATAAAGATGTTCCTGATGAAAAGTTAGTATCTATTATCGATAAAATAGCAAAAGAAAAGATAACTCCAATTATCAATAAACATTGTCTTGATTTGCAAACTTATACAAACGCATATAGAAATATGATAAGTTTTAAACAAGAATCTATTTCTAAGAATGGTGTTTTTTGTTGTCATCCGGATACAACTATAGTAATTAATGGACAGATTATAACAATTTCTGATTTATATGATATTTCATTAGATGGTATTGTGGATAGTGTGATTTTAAGTTATGATGTATTTAATTCGATTTTTGAGTGTGATATAGTAGAGGAGGTATTGAGACGCGATTATTCTGGATATATGTATGAATTTTATTTAGAAAATGGAGAATGTTTGAAAGTTACATCAGAACATGTTATTATAGTGAATAGATGTGGTGTTAATTGTGAAGTAAAAGCAAAGGATATATTAGAAAGTGACGAATTTATCAGTATCTGACATAAGAGATAGAATGGTAATATTGAATGTAAATGAAGATTTGACCTCGACTACATTAAAATTATTAGATATTGATTTGTATAATGCTTTGTATGCGTTATTACACACAATAAATTATAGCCCATTGTATAAACATACCGCTCCATCTGTGTTATTTGTTGGATTATTAATTTTAAACAAATTTTATCCAAATTCTATAGGAAAATGTGTTATTTGTGAGAATGAATATCAGCTGAGATATTGTTCAACTAAACAGAGTAATAGGTTGTCAAATGTGTGCTCACATTCATGTGAATTGAAAAGAAGGCATTTGGATTGTAGTTACACTACTAATATAACAACAAAATCTGCCAACACAAAATCGACAACTTTCATCGGTGAATATAATATGCATCAGATAGGGTCGATGAAAGCTGCTAAAACATCTCTTGAGTTATATGGTAAAGATGGCATATCAAATTATCTTAGAATAGGGTTGAATAATCATCATAATATTAATACACACGAGCCTAGAAAAAGTCGAATTCGTAGAATGATATTATATTTTGGGATTAGACGATTATTGAAATTATATTTTAGAATGAATATGTGTTCATATAGAAGTTATATTACAAAAATTGTCAAGG
>CAILTC010000015.1 GCA_903837025.1 uncultured Bacteroidota bacterium
AACAAAAGAAATTAATTTTGTCAAAAACAGAAGCTATGAGAGATAATTCGAATACATTTATTTATATAATTGCGGGAATAATTATGCTGCATTTTTTAGTTGGTTTTGTTTGGTTAATTTTTAAACTTTCGAAAAAAAAGGAAGATAATAAAGAATTATAATTTTAACTAATTGATTTTTAGTGTTTCATAATTAAATGATTGAACCAAGTTTATTTTTATTAATAAAATTTCATAATATACTTACAATTCATTTACCTTTGCAACCGTATTGAGGTTGCTGTTTTTAATTTTAAAACGGCATTAAAAGGGAATCAGGTTAAAAACCTGGGCTGTACCCGCAACTGTAAGCTATAAAGCTTGTTGTTATCTACAAAACCACTGTCCTGAAAATGGATGGGAAGGTAAACAACAAGACGCAAGCCAGGAGACCTGCCTATTACATCGAGTATCAAACTTTCGGGAAAAAAGGTTTGGGTATGGGTCATTCTATGCTTTTCTCCCATTTTTATTATCAAAAATGTTTTATTAAAATGAACAACAAAATCGTTCGTATTAGTGCGTTATTCGTACTAATGACTAACTGTGTTTTTGCGCAGCAAAAAGACAGCATCACTTCATCAACTCCATTGGATGAAGTCGTAATTTCGGATTCCAAATTTGCTTTGGCGAAAGAAAAATCAGGTAAAGTTATTACCAAAATCACCTCCGAAGATTTAAGAAAAAAAGAAGGACAAAGTATTGCGTCTATTCTAAGTTCGGTTGCGGGAATCGAAATTAACGGGAATCAAAGTGTTGCCGGAAAAAATTTGGGCTACTACATTCGTGGCGGAAAAAACAATCAAGTGCTTATTCTCATTGACGGAATTCCGGTTACCGATGCCTCGGGAATTGGTTTTGAATACGATCTGCGTTTGATTCCTGCCAATCAAGTAGAAAGTATCGAAATTATGAAAGGCGCTTCGAGTACGCTTTACGGAACTGGTGCTGCCACTGGTGTAATTAATATTACTTTGAAGAAATCGGGGAAGAAATCCATTCAGGGAAATGCTTATTTTAATGCTGGAACTACGAATACGGCATTTACCTCAAAAACAAAACCAGCCGATTTTAATCAAGGATTTTCGATAAACGGAAACTTTAAAAAAATCAATTATTTTGCTTCGTTGAATAGTACAGAAACCAATGGAATGTCACAAATTGCGGCACCGAATCCGAGTATTGTTTATGAACCAGATCGTTTTTCGCGATTGAATTATTTGGCAAAATTAGGATATCATGTTACCGATAAACTGTCTTTGGATTTCTTCGGGAATTTCGATAAAATCAACAATGATTATGATGGTGGTTTTGACAATACGGGTACGGATGACACTACTTTAGATCATTCGAAAACGGAACAATTTCGCTTTGGCTTTATGCCAAAATACAAATACGATAACGGCCAGTTTGTATTGAATTCGAGTTTTAATAAAATAACACGCGCTTACAATGAGCTAGATAGTTATTCGGGAACCGTTGGATTTTCGCAATACGATTCTAGAAGTGTAAATGTTGATGCGTACAATAAATACAATTTTTCGAAGTCTTTGTTTTTGGTTGCAGGAACTCAATATCAATTTTTCGATATGAACACGGAAACGCCTTATGGAAACATTGCTAATAAAAAAGCCAAATTCAATATGATAGATCCTTATCTAACAGGGGTTTTTCTTTCGGATTTTGGGTTGAATTTGAATGCAGGAGCGCGATTGAATATTCATAGCGAATATGGAAATCAGTTGGTTTATAATGTAAATCCTTCCTATGATTTCAAAGCTTTTCCGGTAAAGCTTTTGGCTTCTTATAGCACCGCTTTTATAACGCCAAGTTTGTATCAATTGTATTCGCAGTACGGGAATTCGGCTTTGACACCAGAGAAAAATAGCACGATTGAAGCTGGTTTTGAAACCCAAATTTTGGATAAAAAAATTAAATTAAATGCGGTTGGTTTTTACCGAGAACAAACGAATTTCATTGGCTTTTCACCGGCCTATAAATACATCAATATCGATGGAAACAATAAAGCGAAAGGGATTGAAACCGAAATTACTTTGGTAGTAAGCGAAAAAATAAAATGGATATCCAATTACACTTTCACGAAAGTGGATGCCGCTTTAGACCGCTTAATTCCGAGACATAAAGTGAATTCAAACTTGGATCTTCAAGTGAGTAAAAAGGCTTTTTTCAACCTGAATTATCAATATCTCAACAGCAGAAAAGACGCTTTTTTTGACGGAAATACGTATGCTACACAAAATGTAGTTTTGGGTTCTTATCAATTGGTCAATGCTACTTTTCGTTATGAATTGGTAACCAATAGAGTATCCGTTTTTGGAACGGCAAGCAATATTTTTAATGCTGCTTTTGTCGAAAATGTGGGCTATAATTCACTTGGAAGAAACTTCAAATTGGGATTGAATATCAATTTGTAGGAAACTAAAAATCCCGCGGTTGAAACCTTGTGCTACAGGAGAAATAGTCCAGTACAAGAATATGTTTTCAGCCTATTTTGAACCAATAAAAAAAGGCTTTCAGTGATGAAAGCCTTTTTTGTTCGTTCTTTATTTTTTATTACAAAGCTTTCAACAATCCTTCGGGCGCTTTTTCAAGATACATTTGGTTTTGTATACCGTTTATCGATTTTGAATCTTTGAAATAGTCCAATTTTATTCCCGGAATTGGCTGAGCCATTCTTCCTGTTCCTGTTATTTTCCCTATGGCTAAACTCAATAAAGGCTCAGATGAATTTCCAAGTACACCAAGATTACTTGGGTTTTCGGCAAGTTGATACGTAGGAACTAAACCGCTTTGATAGTCTCCAAAACCCACGCCATTTACAATTTTTATAACCAGAGGTTGCATCGCATAACGATGATTTGGGTTTCTGTTGGTTGCACTAAAATCTGGGGAGTCATATAAAGTCACGGAACCAACATTTTTTCCAACGGTTACATCACCTATTTGAACAACGTTTGCGTAAGGTTTTAATCCATTGATTACGAGTTCGCTGGCAGAAGCTGTTCCTTTTGAAGTTAGAATATACACTTTGGTCATATTTATGCTATTAATAGGAGTCGTTCCTATTTTATCAACAAAGAAATTTTTCAATGACTCAGGATTATTGGCATCATAATAGGCTTCTATTTTTGCATTCCATTGTTGTTTTGCAAATACTTGTCCGGTAAATTGACCTGTAATCATACTCGCTAAACGTGTTGCTGTCTGAATAGAACCACCGCCATTATAACGTAAATCAAGAACAAAATCAGTAACTCCTTGTGCTTTTAATGTCCCGAAAGCATCGTTTAATTGAGTATCATAATTAGAATAAAAACCATTGTACATTAAATAGCCAATTTTATGAGAACCGGAAGTAATCACGGTATTTACTAAAATTGGGTTTTCGTCTAAAGGGGTTTTTGTCAGTGCAATATTTCTTCCATTTGGGGTGAATGCTCCTCCATTTATATCTGCTAAATTTAAGGTATAATCGTTGTTCGTACCAAACAAAAGCGCTTGATAATTGCTAACTGTTAGCTGAGTTCCGTTGACACCATAAAAAATATCACCACGGTGAATGTCTTTATTTGCTGCGTTTGAACCTGGAATGACATAACGAACCCAACCGACAATTTCAGAAGAACCAGAAGTTTTATAACTCAAACCAAATTCTACTCCATTGTTATTTGTTGACCCCTGAAGCTGACCTTCAAGAACTAAATAATCGCTTACAATCCAGCTGAAACGATCAACTGCATCGGCAACATTAGGAAAAAGGCTTATCGGTTTATAAAGTAAATTCTGGAATAAGGTTTCGGGTTGTGGGTATCCTGTTAAAAAGGCATCTAATTGGGTTTGATCTGCAAATCGGGTATCGGATAAATTTGGGACATCGGCTTGCCACAAATAATAAAGATTAAGTCCTTTCCAAATAAAATTTTGAACTTCTAAATTACTGGGTACTTTAGGTGCTGCTACATCATCTTTGTCTTGACAACTTTGAAAAGCTAGAGCAAAAAATAGGAATACAATGATAATTTTGAATTTCGTTTTCATATTTGAGTTTTATATAAGACTAACGCAAAAATACAGACTTTAGTTTTATTTACGATACATTGTAACAAAAATAACTTAGTTTCGTCTTGCTTATATAACCTTTCTAATGAATGTTTTTTTATGAACCAAAATGAGTTTATGAATTTAATTGCCCCTTTCAAAGACAAAGTCTTTCGTTTGGCAAAGCGATTGCTCATAAGCAGGGAAGAAGCTGAGGATGCAACTCAGGATGTTTTGGTGAAATTGTGGAATAAAAACTCGAGTTTGGAGGATTATAATAATGTTGAAGCTTTTGCGATGACGATGACCAAGAATTATTGCTTGGATCAATTGAAATCTAAAAGAACAGGAAATCTATCGATTGTTCACGATAATTTTGTTGGAAGAGATCCTGCTTTAGATAAAAAAATGGAAGATATTGATAGCTTAAATTGGGTCGAAAAAATAATCAATCAATTGCCAAAGCAGCAGAGGATGATCATTCAGCTTCGGGATATAGAACAATATGAGTTTGAAGAAATTGCCAAAATAATGAATAGTAATGAAATTGCAATTCGAGTGGCACTTTCGAGAGCTAGAAAAACAGTTAGAGCCTTTATGATAAAAACACACAGCCATGGAATTAAATAAAATTGAAATCGTATTAGAAAAATACTTTCAGGGCGAAACCAATAGTGTTGAAGAAAAGCAATTAAAAGATTATTTTTCTTCCTCGAATGTGGCGCAACATTTAGAACAATATGCACCTCTTTTTAGCTACTTTGCATTGGATAAAGATCAAAAAAATGGGAAAGAAATACAGTTAAATACAAAAAATCGAAATTTAACTTGGTTCTCAATTGCGGCTTCTGTTATTGTTTTGATGGGAATAGGGACGTATGGTTATTTTAATTATGAAAATTTTAATCCCGATAAAAACCTTGGCACTTATAACGATCCTGAACTCGCTTTAAAGGAAACACAAAAAGCATTGGCGCTATTATCGACAAATATCAATGTTGGCATAGAAAGTGTACAGTATATTCAGGAATATGATCATTCGAAAAACTTAATTTTTAAATAATAATAAATACAAATACCATGAAAAAAATAATAATAACAGTAGTAATGGCCTTAGTTTCGAATACGTTTTTCGCGCAAGCGGCATTCGATAAATTCGATGGGCAAGAGGATGTGACTTCGATAATAGTCAACAAAAAAATGTTCGAATTGATGAGCAAAGTAAAAATGGACAATTCGGATAAAGAAGCTCAACAATATATGAATTTGATTCGAAAACTCGATAATCTAAAAGTTTTTACAACGACAAGTTCCCGAGTTACTTCGGAAATGAAGGCGGCTTCCGACAAATATATCAAAGCTGACGGATTAGAAGAATTAATGCGTGTGAATGACGGTGGGAAAAACATTCGAATAATGGTAAAATCATGTGCGAATGACAGTCAAATTAAAGAGCTTTTGATGTTTATTGAGGGTGGAAACAAAGAGAATCAAACCGTTTTGATGTCGCTTACTGGTACATTTGACTTGAATGAAATCTCGGTTCTTACCGATAAAATGAGAATTCCTGGAGGTGAAGTTTTGAAGCGCGCAACTAAAGGAAAAAAGTAAGATGAAAGCAAAATATCCTATTATTGCATTGTTTTGCTTGCTATTAGCAAGTTGTAACTCGGCGCCCACCTTGCAAAAATATTTTGTAGAAAACACCGAAAACAAGAACTTTATTGCATTAGATCTTTCGCCAAGTATTCTGAATATTGACAAGACTAAATTATCGGCTGAACAAACCAAAGCCTTGCAATCGTTTGATAAAATGAATGTTTTGGCTTTTAAAATCAATGACAAAAACAAGGCGCAATTCGAAATAGAACGCACCAAAGTCAATTTGATTTTAAAGGATACGAAATACCAACAATTGATGAAATTTGGTTCTGGCAAAGAAGGTGCATCTGTGAGCTATGTGGGTTCAGACGACCATATCAATGAGTTTGTGCTTTATGGCAATAAAAAAGATTCAGGATTTGTTGTCGTTCGGATTTTGGGCAAGGACATGAATCCAACGAATATTATGACGCTAATTTCGGTTCTTAAAAGTTCAAATATCAATTTAGAACAGTTAAAACCTTTGCAAGAATTATTGAAGAAATAGTAAAAAAAACTCTTGATAAAAAGCGTTTCGGTAATTTATCGAAACGCTTTTTTTATATACCTATGCAAGTTTTCAAACTTCAAAAA
>CAILTC010000016.1 GCA_903837025.1 uncultured Bacteroidota bacterium
AAAAGTTTGATTTTGGTTAAACCACAAGATTATAATATTGAAATTCCAAATCTTGTAAAAGGCAAAATTGCAGAGAACGCAAAAGTTATAATTAATTTTGTTCTTGCAGCGAATTAGCTAATTTTTTATATTTTTAAAAAGCCTCAACCGTCTTATATGCGGTTGAGGCTTTTTCGATTAAACTATTATAAATAATTTTTAACTGAACTTTTATTATTTTAGGGTTAAATCATAAGTGTGCTGGTATTCATCTCTTATAAATCCCATTTTATGATACAGTTCTTGGGCAATGACATTGTTTTTGGCAGTTCTTAATCGGATTAGATCGATATTAAGTTCTTTAGCTAATTCGACAGTTTGCAGAATTAATTTTTGTCCAATACCGCTTTTACGAACACTGGCTTCAACATATAAATCATTTAGAATTAATATTTTGCTCAATAAAAGAGAAGAAAAAGTAGGGTAAATCAGTGTGAAACCTATCGCTTTGTCTTTTGTTTCATCTTCGAAAGCTAAGAAAATAATGGCTTCATCTTTTTCTATTCTTTCTTTCAAAAAGGATTTGTGTTTTTCTAAATGGGATGGTTTTTTGTAAAAAACCAAGTATTTGTCGAACAATGTTGTTAATTGGTCTAGGTCTTGAATGGTGGCTTTGCGTATCATATATTAAATTAGGGCGTTATTAGTTTCTTGTATTTAAGTAAATATAATTTTATGAAAGTAAATAAAAATAATCATATTCTTTTATTTTTTAGATTAAAATTGTTCGTTTGATTAGCTCATTTAGTTGGTCATCATTAAATTTACAGAAGAAAATCAGCTATAAATCGTGCTAATCATAAAAGAATAAGGATTATTTTCAATGGCATAGATGCGCTACTAATTCATAAAAAAGGAAAATGATAATCAAATCGATAAACCCCTATTCTCAGGAGGTACTTGCAGAACACGAAGTTTTGACGAAAGTTCAATTGGCTCAAAAAATAGCGCTTTCGGAAAAAGCTTTTAAACATTTGCGAGATACAACTTTTCAAGAAAGGGCGGATAAAATGAAAAAAATGGCTGCTATTCTCCGAACTAAAAAGGAAGAATTAGGCTTTTTGATTACCAGTGAAATGGGAAAAATAATTTCTGAAAGTATTTCTGAGGTTGAAAAATCAGCTGCGAATTGTGATTTCTATGCCGAAAAAGCGGAAGAAATGTTGAAAGATGTCTATTATGATACACCATTTAAAAGCATGTCGGTTTATGATCCATCCGGAGCTATTTTTGCAATAATGCCATGGAATTATCCGTTTTGGCAAGTTTTACGTTATGCAGCTCCAGCTATTATGGCGGGTAATGTGACGATTTTAAAACATGCTTCTAATGTTATTGGTTGTGCGAAAGCAATTGAAAGTGCTTTTTTAGAAGCAGGTTTTCCAGAAGGAGTTTTCCAACAAGTAACAATAAGTATTAATCAGGTCGAGAGCATAATTGCTTCTGATATTGTGAGCGGAATTACTTTGACTGGTAGCGAAATGGCAGGTTCTTCTGTTGCTTCATTGGCTGGGAAGCACATCAAAAAATCCGTTATGGAATTGGGAGGTTCTGATGCTTTTATAGTTTTGGATGATGCAAATATCGAAAAAGCAGCCACTGTAGCCACACAATCTAGAATGCAGAATGCTGGCCAGGCATGTATTTGTGCTAAAAGATTTATCGTTACCGAAAAAGTGGCGGATGAATTTGCAAGTGTTTTTGCTTATAAAATAGCCGAACTACAGCAAGGCAATCCGTTGCAAAAAGGAATTAATATGGGGCCTTTAGCCAAAAAGGAATTTGCGGATGTTTTGAGTTTGCAATTAGAGAAATCGTTGCGTCAAGGGGCAAAAATTATTCTTGGAGGTGATCAAGATAATTGTAATTTCCAACCTACTTTAATAGATTTTGTTGATTCAGATAATATTGCTTTTCAGGAAGAGATCTTTGGACCATTGGCAACAATAACGAGAGTTAAAAATGAAAAAGTAGCGATAGAAACTGCGAATAACCACCGTTATGGGTTAGCTTCAGCAATTTGGACCGAAGACAGAGGGAAAGCTTATGAATTAGCAAGAAAAATTGAAGCTGGAAATGTTTTTGTTAATTCATTGGTACGTTCTGATTCTCGAATCCCTTTTGGGGGAATAAAAAAATCAGGTTATGGTCGAGAATTGTCAGATATTGGAATTAAGGAATTTATGAATATAAAATCGATTATTATTGAATGAATTTTGATTTAAATCATTATTTTTTTTTGAAAAAATGGAGATGTTTATTAAAGTATATAAGGATATGTAAGCGGGCATTGTTTTTTAAATAAATTTACACACCCCCCTATTTTTAGTGGGTATGGTTTATTTTTAATGATTTTTAAGTCACAAAAATTTATTTTAGTTCTTTTAAAATGTTATTTTTTATGAAAATAATAGGGGGTTTTTATTAAAAGTTAATTATTGATATTTTAATATTGAGGGTTTTTAATACGGATATTGTATTTTTTTTAAATGATATTTTTGATTTGATAATTCTATTCAAAAAAGGGGCTTTTATTTTTTTATGAATAAAAAAAGGTGATAAATTCGCCTCAGGAAAAACAAATTTCTGAAAACAAATCATTCGAAATCTAGTTTATTTAACTAAAAAATTAGAGGGAGTTATGATAGAATCAAAATCAAAAACAAACATTAACTAAAAACAATTAAACATGAAAAAAGTAATTTTTATTTTAGCATTGGCACTAACAAGTGGCTTAACTTTCGCTCAAGACAAACCAGCCGCAGACAAACCATTGGAAATATCTGGATCTGTAGATACATACTACAAATATGATTTTGCTAAAACAGCTAATATTCCAACAAGTTTTGCAACAGATCAGAACTCAGTTTCTTTGGGAATGATTGATTTAGCATTGAAAAAGACAACAGGTAAAACCTCTTTCGTTGGTGAGCTTTCTTTTGGACCAAGAGGTGAGGGGCAATCTATTCTAAATTCGGGTTCAGCAGGTCAGTCTTTTCATATTCAAAATTTATATGTGAATTATGCTGCTTCTGATAAATTT
>CAILTC010000017.1 GCA_903837025.1 uncultured Bacteroidota bacterium
ATTTTTTTTGTAGAAAAAGAACAAAAAATTAGAGTTGTAACATTTTATAAATATTACTTTGTAGAATTATTAGTTAAACAAAGGGAAAAAGTTCAGGATAAAATCACTTGGACTTTAGACTTGATTGAACAATTAGAAAAAGTTCCCGAAACCTATTTAAAATATATTGAAAATACGGAAGGCTTATATGAAATTAGAATAAAACAAGGAAGTGATATTTTTAGAATATTCTGTTTTTTCGATAAAGGGCAATTAATAGTTTTGACTAATGGATTCCAAAAGAAAACACAAAAGACACCAAGAAAAGAAATTGTTAAGGCTTTAAAAATTAAAGAAGAATACGAAAATGAAAACAAGTAACTTAAAAACACTCGACCAATTCAAAGAAGAGTTTTACGGAAAAAAAGGTACCGAAAAACGAGATAATTTAGAGAACGGTTTCGAGCAATTCAAACTTGGCGTAATGATTCAACAAGCAAGAATTGAAAAAGGATTAACTCAAGAAGAGCTTGCTAATAAGAGCGGAACAACAAAATCGTATATATCACGAATTGAAAACAACGTAAAAGAAGTTCGTTTTTCTACTTTACAAAAAATAGTTGAATTAGGATTAGGCGGAAAATTAGAACTTGCAATAAAATTGTAAATAGCGTAAATTTTATATCAAAATATCACTCTCCAAATCTGATTTTTCAATGGTAAAATCGAATCCTAATTTCGAAACTAATTCGATAACGAGGTTTTTATACCAGTTTTCGGATTTGGGATGAATGTAGATTTTTTCGATCAATTGATTGATATCTACGTCAATTTTCATTCCGTCATTGATTTTGATGTTGCTTGAAGAAAAATCCGTAATGATGCGCACTTCACGCTCATATTGAAAACTTTTTCGCTTGAATAAAAAGGGAAAAAATAGATCATCAAACGGAATATATTCTTTTTTGTAGTCGATATAATTGACTTCACCAATGAATTGTTCGAATTTTTTTTCGGGAAGTAGTGCCTTTTCTAATCTGCCAATTGTAGATTGAATAGCTAAACCTTCGCTGTTTTGCGTGAAAATTTGCCACATAGCAAAGGATTCATATTCATTGATATGCCAGCTACTAATAGCCACTTTTTCGCGATGGGTTTTGTAAAAATTTAGAAAATCAGGATTATTTACCGACAATTTTTTGATCTCTTCATACGTAGGTTCGCTAAAAGTACCTTCGTATTGGTCTTCAAATTTATCCGAACGCGACATAAAAAGTTTCTGAGATAGCAATAAATCAAGAAACTTTGACAAATCTAAATATTTCCATACAATAGTGTCTGGATCTTCAGGAAGTTTAATGTTTGGGTTGTTGAGATACATTTTTATTCATTTAAAGATTTAAAAATGAAATGATTTAAAGATTTTTGTTCCTTAAAAACAAAAAATAAAATACGTCAAATTAGCGTTTTGCATTTGTAAATCCGTTTTATTAGCGTCCAAAAAGGACTATTCAAACGACTGCATTGTAACTAATTTATGATACGTTCCATTCATTGCAATTAATTCGTCGTGAGTGCCTTGTTCGGCAATTTCTCCTTTTTGCATCACCACAATCAAATCGGCTTTTTGTATGGTCGAAAGTCGGTGCGCAATCACAATCGAAGTCCTATTTTGCATCATATTCTCTAGCGCCACTTGCACAAATTTTTCGCTTTCTGTATCCAAAGCTGAGGTAGCTTCGTCCAAAATCATAATCGGAGGATTTTTTAAGACCGCTCTCGCAATCGACAATCTTTGTTTTTGACCACCAGAAAGTTTGTTTCCGCTGTCGCCAATGTTGGTGTAAATTCCAAGAGGTAAATCTTTGACAAACTCATACGCATTGGCAATTTTCAAAGCTTCGATAATTTCGTTGTCG
>CAILTC010000018.1 GCA_903837025.1 uncultured Bacteroidota bacterium
CAAAATTTTAAAGGTAAGTATCCCAAGCAATTGTGGTACTTGTTTTTTAGCGAAATGTGGGAACGTTTCAGTTTTTACGGAATGCGCGGCATGTTGGTGATTTTTATGGTTAGCCAACTTAAGTTAGATTCGGTTAACGCTAATTTGCAATATGGGGCGACCCAAGCCTTTGTCTATGCCTTTACTTTTATAGGCGGAATGTTTGCCGATAAAATTCTAGGTTTCAGGAAATCCTTGTTTTGGGGTGGAATCCTGATGATTCTTGGAAGTATTATTTTGTCAATTGATCCCAAAAACTTCTTCTTTATCGGAATAGGTTTTACCATTATTGGAACAGGTTTTTTCAAACCGAATATTTCTACAATGGTAGGGCGCTTATACAAAGAGGGAGACCCAAGAACAGACGCAGGTTTTTCCTTGTTTTATGCAGGAGTAAATCTTGGTGCATTAATTGGGGGATATTTGTGTATTGCTGTTGCCAATGGAAATATGCTCTCGACAATAGTTCCGGAATATTTGCGATGGAATGTAGCCTTCGGATTTGCTGCAATCGTTATGATGATAAGTTTATTGACTTTTGTGCAAACCCAAAAATCGCTGGGTGATATTGGACTTTCACCTTTGTTAAATTTAGAAAATTCAAAAAGAAAAACGTATGAATATTTGACATACATTGGTTCCATCGTTGTGATTCCTGTGGTAATATTGTTGGTTTCTAATTCAGAATATACCGATATATTTATGTTTATTGTTGGTCCAAGTTCTTTAATTTACTTGTTATATGAAATGAGAAATTATTCCTGGGCCGAAAACAAAAAACTTTTGGCGGCATTAATATTCATTCTATTTTCAATTGCATTTTGGGCTTTTTTCGAACAAAGTGGCGGTTCATTAAGTCTTTTTGCAGCAAGTAATTTAAGCAAAACGGTTCTTGGTGTGCCATTGGATCCTAACGGAGTTAACAATTCGGCCAATTCCTTTTTTGTAATTCTATTTGCAGCATTGGTAGGATTGGTTTGGCTTTGGATGAATAAAAGAAAAATCGAACCCAATACGGTTGTTAAATTTGGATTGGGATTCTTGTTTTTAGCAGGTGGTTTTTATGTGTTTTATTACACTAAATTCTTTGCGAATGCTAACGGAATTACGTCTTTAGATTTATTTACTTTTGGTTGGTTCATAATCACTTTTGGTGAATTATGTTTGTCGCCAATAGGAATGTCAGCAATGACAAAATTATCCCCGGCTAAATTGCAGGCTGTTATGATGGGAATGTGGTTTCTGGCAAGCGCTTACGGACAATATTTTGCAGGATTGTTAGGAGCTAATATAGCGGGGGCTTCGGAGAATTCAACCAATCTTGAAAAACTGGTTATTTATGCGGATGGTTACAAACAATTAGCGATTTATGCATTAGTAGCTGGGTTGCTTTTGATATTAATTTCACCATTGGTTAAAAAATTAATGCAAGAAGTCAAATAATTTTTTTAATTTCGGCATTGTTCTTGAAAACATAAATTTAAAACATAAAAATAGAAACTTAAATTTTTCGGTTTCCAAAATAATAAAATCATGAAAAAAAAGACATTTATAACATTGTTGTTAATTTTAGGCTCTTTTGCAGTGCAGGCGCAGGAATTGGTTTGGCAAACTGACATTAATAAGGCCATGGCAATTTCTACTAAAACTCAAAAACCAATGTTGCTTTTTTTTACTGGAAGTGACTGGTGCGGTTGGTGTATTCGTTTGCAAAATGAAGTGCTAAAAACACCCGAATTTACTGCTTGGGCAAAGAAAAACGTAATTCTTGTTGAACTTGATTTTCCTAGAGGAACACCTCAAACGGATGCAATAAAAAACCAAAATGCTGGATTACAACAAGCTTTCGGTGTTCAAGGTTTTCCTACTGTTTGGTTTGCAACTGCAAAATTAAAAGGTGGCAAACCTAGTTTTACAGGTATGGGAAGTACAGGATATGTTGCCGGTGGCCCTACGGCTTGGTTGGCAGTGGCCGATGGGATTCTCAAAAATAAGTAATAGATTACAATTTATAAAATCCCTTTTCGCCAGTTGCGTGAAAAGGGATTTTCTCTTTTATACAAGTCGCTTTCCATAGCTTAATATAAGTCCTATAATTAGTAGCATCGGCAATAACTATTTTAGGTTTTTTGTTTTCGAATATGCGTTCTAGATTGATTCTTGGTGATTGGGTAAGTATTAAGATTTCGGGATTATAATTTTTTGGATAAATACCTAAGCTATCCAAAACTAGAATTTTATTCCCATTGAAATAGAGTAGATTTTGCAATTTTTTTGTAGTTTTCAAATGGCTAAAATTCCCCATTAAATAGAATTTTATTGTTTTGTTTTTTGAAGCTATTTTCAAGAGGCTGTCATTCGTAAACAGAATTACATTTTCTCCATATCTTTCTGTAATTAGGGTGTTTTTCTTCGCATTAAAAATCACTAATTCCTTTTGGCTTTGAATATTCCAATGGGTTTCAAAATAGGTAATTTGTAGCGTAATTATCGAAATCAATACCCATACAAATCTATTGAAACTAGGTTTTTTGAACCAAATTATAGTTGTAATAATTAGCAGGTTAGAACTCATCAATAAATACCAGTTAAAAGGAATGTCTTGAATGATAAATTGTTCAACAGAAGCTATCGAATTGATGATTTTATCCAAAATATAAATGCTCCATTCTAGAGATTTAGCAAGATAAAACGGAACAATATCGAATGCCGCCCAAACCATCACCAAAACTCCTAAAGCCATAATAATACTCAAAAAGGGTATTACCACTAAGTTGGTAACAAAAAACAAACCCGGAAATTGATGAAAATAATAAATGCTTAACGGAAATGCACCAATTTGTGCAGCAAAAGAAACTGTGAGAATTTCCCAAAAATAATTCACGATTTTGTTTTTTGGTTTCCAAAGTTGAGCCAATAAGGGTTGTAACCAAAGAATGAAAAACAAGGCAACATAGCTCAACTGAAAACCAACATCAAATAAAAAGGAAGGTTGAAAGAGTAAGATTAACAATATGGAAACGAGTAATGTATGGAATATATTTGTGCTTCGTCTTAAATACATGCCAATAGCAACAAAGGAGAACATCACGACCGAACGAACCACCGATGGTGCTAAACCAGCTATTATCCCAAATGACGCCAATGCTATTAATATGACAATCAATTTGACAAAGGAACCGCTCCTGTTGTTCGGTATTGGTTTTAAAATAAAGGTGACAAACAGTAAAATAAACCCAATGTGCAATCCCGAAACCGACAAGATATGAACAGCGCCAGCATATTGATAATCCCGAATGATATCTGGCGAAATATCCTGTTGCTGCCCTAAAATCAGCGCAGCTGCAACATTAAGCTCCTCTTGATTGAATTTACTTTTCTCCAGATTATGAATAATTTTAGTCCTTAATAGTGAGGAATAATACCAAGCGTCTTTATCGACAATTGAACCTACTTTAATCATGGACGCATCAGCATATATTTGGGCATAAATTTGGATTCCCTTGAGATAGTTGCTGTAATCAAATTGGTTAGGGTTTTTTGCAGGCTTGTTTTTATCCAAAGTTCCATCAATAAGTAAATGGGTTCCTATTTCGAAAGGAGGAGTAAGGCTGTCTTTTTGAACATTCAATAGAATTCTTCCTGAACTTTTTATTTGATCAATTTGGTTTATAAGTGCAATATAGCGGTCATTAAAACTAGAACTTTTTAACTTTTCTCTGATGATAACCGATACTAAATGCGGTTTTACAAAAATGTTTTTGGTATGTATATAATTCGTTTTCTGATACGAATTAGTATGGATAATTTGAGTAGTTGCGCCAATGCTAACTGAAAGGATATAAGTGGTCAATCCAAAATAAATAGTGTTAGCTAATTTTTTTTTCGACGCTAAATAGGCAATAACAAAAACTATAACTGCAATAAGTAGAACTATAAAAACAAATTTTGGATCAGGATGCAAATAATAGGCGAGTAGTATGCCTGCGACAAACCAAATTGTTATTCTCGCCAAAGGGAATTGCATAATATTCATAGTGTTAAAAGTAATCTTTTTTTGACAATAAGACTTCTTTTAATTTTTCAAAATCGCTTTTTATTGTAAGTTAAAGCTTATTATGTTGAAATTTATTAAAATAGTTTTTCTTCATCCTATTCGATTATAAGTATTTTGATGTGCTGTTTTAGAGTGTTTTTTGTTTTTTGAAGAATCCTATTTACACTTTAACGACTTTATGAAATTTACTACAAAAAATTAACTTGATATATTGAATTGTCAATAGTCAACAGATTTGAAATAAGACAATTAAAGCAGTAGCTTTAAACTAAATCAATCCCTTTTTTTCATCTGATCTAAAGTTTTAAAAGTTTTGTTTCTTAAGAAATTTCGAAAAAAAGTCAATAATAATAATACTAAAAAACATGAATTATGGAACTATTTTTATTCAGGAAATTAAGTTATGTTTTGATTTTTTCTATAATGATTTTTTCGTCAGTAGTAAATGCTCAAACGGATCGGTATTGGAGTGGATCGGGTTCTTCTGATGCTATTTCTGATGCAAATAATTGGTTTGGAAATGTAAATCCAAATTCTGGAGATAATCTGAATTTTAATAATACTGTAGGAGGGCATCATTTTGCATATTCTAACTATGGTCTTGGATCCTATTTTAATACTATTATAACTTATTCAGGTTCGGGTTCCTTTCAATGGTATGGGGATAATACTTATGCAAATAAGTTTGAAAACAATAATAGTTCAAGTGCATTCAATATTTTATCACATGTTTATAATCGAGGAAATTCTAATTTTGAAATAAATCCTGTAGGAAGCGGTGGAATAACTTTTTTGAGTGGTTCAGCATTGACAATACAAGATGGAAAACTTTTAAATATTTATGGAGGAAATGTTTTGACGGTTAATTCAGTAATTGATGAATCGAATGGCTCAGGAAATATTACATTGACCAACCAAAATCCCACAGTAATTTTTAATAATAATTGTACCTATTCAGGATTAACCACTATTAACGGAGGAGTTTTGCAATTAAATGCGTCGGGAGGAGCTCTTAAATCTGGTAATGCCGTAACAATTAATGGTGGTACACTTCGAATAATGCAATCTCAAACTCTTGGAAACTTAGTGTTAAATAGCGGAACTTTACAAGTAGATGCCGGAGCGACCCTTACTATAACAGGAACTTATACGACTACAGCTGGGAATGTCAATAATTTAGGAACTATAAAGTTTGCTGGTGGTTCAGTTACTTTTCCGGGATTAGCAACGATTAATAATGGTTCGGCAAATACTTTAACAAGTCTTGAAGCCGCATCTTCAGGAGTTGTAACAATAAATTCGCTTTTGTATGTTACTAATTCAATTACGGTTTCATCAGGAACGTTAGCTTTGGCTGGCTTTAATTTACATTTGAATAATGGCAATTTGAGTATAACTTCTGGGGCTATTTTTGATAATGGTGGTGAAAACCAAATCATAAATGACAGTAACGGAACTATTGCAATTTCGGGTACTTTTATAACGCGTGATGTTGGTGGTTTTGTAGGTACTAATACGGCTATACCTAGTATTATTCCAACGCTAAATACAGGAAGTACAGTAGAATATGGCTTAAATGGGAATCAAAGCGTACAGGGTTTAACGGCTCCAATATACCAAAACATAACCTTTTCTAATGGTGGAACAAAAACATTAATTAGTAAAAATAATGCTGTAGGCACCATTACTATTTCTGACGCAACAATTTTTGATGCGTCCAATAATAATTTTGGATCATCAACATCAAATGTAACTATGACAGGTACCTCTAAGTATATGCTTAGCGGAACAATAGCTTCAAAACCAGAATCTGGTGGAACTTATTCTTTAGGACCTAATACTACTTTCGAATTTACCGGGACATCCGCTACAAGTATTAGATTGAGTGCTCCCATAATAAGTTATGCTAATATTATTGTGAGTGGCTCCAAGGTTTCTAATCCAGGGGCTGCAACAGGAATAAAATTTCAAGCTGGTGGCACCTTTACGGTCAAAAATGGTGCGACTTTTAAATTGTCTAATGCAGCAGGTTTTACGGGAGCAACAAATACAGCTATTAATAGTACCAATTCCCCAATTGTTACTTTAGAAACAGGTTCAACCATAGAATATGCAGGTGTTGATCAATCTATTACTTTGGCGCCAATTAATACCGCTTACTCAAATATGTCAATTTCAGGAACTGGAACAAAAACAATTCCTTCAACAGAATTATTTTTAGGAAATGATTTAATGGTAAATGCTTCTATACTCGATATTGAAAGCGGAAAAACAATAACAGTGACTAATGCAGTCACGGTTGCCGCATCCGCAACGATGATTTTCGATAGCAATGATTCTAGTCAAAGTGGTAGTCTAGTACAAATAAATGATACCGACACCAATTCAGGATCAGTAAATTACAAAAGAACCACGTCCGCAATTCTCAATACGGATTATGTATATTGGTCTTCGCCAGTATTTGATCAGACGTTGCTTTCGGTTTCGCCCAATACGTCTCAAAATAAGTTTTATTCATACGGAACTGCAATAAGTAATTGGCAACAAATTTCAAGTCCCTCTACTTACAAAATGGTTGTGGGTCAAGGATATATTTTTCTAGGTCCCCAAACCTATACTTCCCCTGGATTATTTCAGGCTATTTTTGCAGGAAGACCTAATAACGGGAATATTACAATTCCAATAGTATATAATATTGGAGACATAGATGGAAGTTCAAATCTTATAGGCAACCCCTATCCGTCGGCTTTAGATGCAGATACTTTTTTGGATAAAAACATCGGCGTTCTCGATGGGACTATTTATTTTTGGACACACAATACTTCTATGCAACTCGCCTCAGGATTTATAGATCCGTCAAAAGCAGGTTCAGGCAAGTATGCTTACACATCCGATGATTATGCTTCTTACAATAAAACAGGTGGTACAAGCGCAACAAATGGAAATGGAACAAAAGCTCCAAGTGGTGTTGCGTCTCTTAATGCAAATATCCCGAATGGAAATATTGCAGCCGGGCAAGCTTTCTTTGCAACGGGTATTGCAAATGGAAATGCAATATTTAATAATGCCATGCGAATTTCCGGAGGTGCATCCGGAATAAATAATGCCCAGTTTTTTAAGACTACAAATTCGAAAAATAAAATAGCTAGCACGGTCGAAAAAAATAGAATTTGGCTTGATTTATCAAATGATAAAGGTGCTTTCAAACAAACGTTGGTAGGCTATATAGGAGGAGCGACAAATGATTATGATAGCCGTTATGACGGATTGAGTTATGATGGAAACGAATATATTGATTTTTATAGCGTCAATCAAAACAATAATTTAGTCATTCAAGGAAGAGCCTTGCCTTTTGATGAAAATGACGAAGTGCAATTGGGATTTAAAACAATAATTGATAGTGAATTCACCATTAATATTGACCAAGCAGATGGAATATTGACCAATCAAGCGGTGTTTATAGAAGATAAATTAATCAACACTATTTTCGATTTAAGAAGCGGAAATTATACATTTTCAACAGTGGCAGGAACTTTCAATGATCGTTTTATTTTGCGTTATACGAACAAAACCTTGGCAACTAAAAACTTTGATACGCCAGAAAATCAGGTTTTAATTTCGAATAAAAACAAACAAATAAAGATCAATTCCTTTGCGGAAACAATAGATAAAGTGGCTGTTTTTGATTTGTTAGGGAAAGAGATTTATCAAAATAACAAAGTAAATAACAACGAACTGACAATCTTTAATTTGGCTTCAAGCCAACAAATGGTTATGGTAAAAGTAACTTTACAAAACGGTCACGCAGTTACCAAGAAAATCGTTTATTAAGAATCATTTCAAATCCCCCACAATCAGTTTTGCAGTTTTTTCGCTGGCGCCAATGCCTCCTAATTTTTGTTCTAAAATGTCGTATTTATGCAAAAGAGTTGTGCGATAATTAGGTTCTAGAATTTTCTTTAATTCTTCGCTAATGCGCTTTGTGGTACAATCGTCTTGAATTAATTCGGTAACCACTTCTTCGTCCATTATCAAGTTGACTAGCGAAATGTATTTTAGTGTAATAATGCGTTTTGCAATTTGGTACGAAGCCCAACTTCCTTTGTAACAAACCACTTCCGGAACTTTAAAAAGAGCCGTTTCAAGTGTTGCCGTCCCCGAAGTCACTAATGCCGCTTGTGCATTTCGTAATAAATCGTAGGTTTTATTCGAGATAAATTTGATGTTTTCATGGGTTATAAAACCTTCATAAAACGAAAATTCCTGGCTTGGTGCGCCAGCAATTACAAATTGATAGTCCGGAAAATCATTGACAACGCTCAACATCACCGAAAGCATTTTGGTAATTTCCTGTTTTCGGCTACCGGGTAAAATGGCAATTATAGGTTTTTCGTTTAATTGGTTTTCTTTTCTAAAAATGGAAGCATCAATTAGCGGTTGGTTATGAATCGCGTCAATCAAAGGATGACCCACAAATTCAACCGCGAAATGATGTTTCTTTTCGTAGAACTCCTTTTCGAAAGGAAGAATCACATACATTTTATCGACATTGGATTTTATTTCCGCAATTCGGCTTTCTTTCCAAGCCCAAATTTGTGGCGAAATATAATAATGAGTTTTAATACCTTGTTCTTTTGCCCATTTTGCAATTCGCAAATTGAATCCCGGATAATCTATAAAAATGATCACGTCTGGTTGAAAATTGGCAATGTCTTTTTTGCATATTTTGATGTTTCCCAAAATAGTTTTCAGATTATAAAGGACTTCGACAAATCCCATAAACGCTAAATCTCGGTAATGTTTTACCAAAGTTCCGCCGATATTTTGCATCAAATCACCACCCCAAAACCGAATATTGGCACTTGGATCTTCTTTGTATAAGGCTTTCATCAAATTGGCTCCGTGTAAATCTCCCGAAGCTTCTCCCGCTATAATGTAGTATTTCATAAAACTGTTTGTCGTTCGATTAATAAATTTATGCAAAAAAAGTAAGAATGGTAATAATTATAACCGACAAAACAACGCCCCGAGCCATCATTTCTTTGTTTGTTTTTAGTAATATCCCAAAAGCAACCAAATCAAGAATAGAACCTAACGTAATCACTTTTCCAAGTTGTCCGTCTGATTTCATAGTTTGAATGCCTGAAATAAAATCAAAGCTTGTGAAGAAAGTAATGAATAAAAAGCTGCCAAGCACAGAAGCCAAAATTCCAATTACAAAACCAATTAAAAGATGTGTTTTACTCATTCCAACTCCAAGTGTTAAGTTGTTGAATGGCGTGGTGTGCTGTCAAGTCAAATTGCACAGGAACCACCGAAATATAGCCGTTGGCAAGCGCCCATTCATCGGTATCTTCGCCTTTATCTTGGTTCACAAACTCTCCGGTTAACCAATAATAATCGCGACCTTGAGGTGTTTTTCGTTTGTCGAATTTTTCCATCCAAATGGCTTTCGCTTGACGACAAATTTTAATTCCCTGTATTTCTTTTTCTTTTAACTTTGGAAAATTAACGTTCAAAACCACACTTTCTGGAAGTCCATTTTCTAATACTTCCAAAGTGATTGTCTTAATAAATGATTTTATTTGGTCAAAATCAGCATTCCAATCATAATCTAATAAGGAAAAACCAATGGCAGGAATTCCTTCAATACCTGCTTCAACGGCAGCGCTCATCGTTCCGGAATAAATCACATTTATGGAGGAATTGGAGCCGTGATTGACACCTGACACGCATAAGTCAGGTTTTCGCTTCAAGATTTCGTTTACTGCCAGTTTCACACAATCTACGGGAGTTCCGGAGCAGCTGTATTCTAAAATGGCATCGTTTTCTTTCGATATTTTATTGATATATAAAGTGTCATTTATGGTTATAGAATGCCCTGTTGCGCTTTGAGCACTGTCAGGAGCCACAACCACAACAGTTCCTATTTCTGCCATAACGGCAATCAAAGTCCGGATTCCAGGAGCCGAAATACCATCGTCATTGGTTACCAGGATTAAAGGTTTGGCTTTTTTCATAGGATATATTTTCAAATTAACTTTTTAAAAAGAATTAGAGAGAACAAAAGCGTTTTCGCAAACAAAGAAACAAAATTAATCTAGTTCGAAGATTAATCCCGAAACAAAAAAAAACAATTTTATATCTTTAACAAAAATTTATGCGGGCCTTATATTTGTTGGCATGGTTTTTACCGTAATTTAGATTTTAAAAATATTTATGAATACTATTATTAACTTTATGAAAAGGAATTACAAAATACTCATTGCCGTATTATTACTTTCGGTGACATTATTTGCGTTTAAAATTAACTCAACTAAAAGCTCGGATCCGGAAAAGGATAAATTGCTTCTGGAGTTACTTACGTTTGTAATTCAAAAAGGGCATTATAATCCGGCAGCCATTGACGATAAATTTTCTAAAGGTGTTTATAAAGATTATATAAAGGCTTTGGATCCATCCAAAAGATTTTTTCTTCAGTCGGATATTGATGAGTTTTCGAAATATGAAACGCTAATCGACGATGAAATTTTAAATAAAGACCTGACGTTTTTTGAACTTACCTACAATCGTCTGATAGAAAGAATGGGTGAAGGTAAAAAATTCTATAAAGAAATTTTAGCAAGTCCTTTTGATTACACTGTTGAAGAAAATTTCAATACGGATTACGAGAAAGCACCTTATGTAAAAAACATGCAGGAGTTAAGAGAAAGATGGCGTAAACAAATTAAATTGTCTACACTTTCCTCATTGACGGATCGATTAGAAATGCAGGAAAATAAAGCAAAAGGAATTGTAGATAAAGATACTGTAGCTAACTTAAAACCAATCGGAAAAATTAATGATGGTTTAAACAATTTGGATAAGTCGAAAAAAGATAAGTCTGTTGTGGATGATAAGCCAAAAACTTTTGCTGAATTAGAAAAATTGACTCGTGAAAGTTCTTTAAAATCCTTAGACGAGTATTTTGGTTTTATGAGTGATTTAACACGTGACGAATGGTTTTCGGTTTTTTTGAATTCTATTACAGAACGTTTCGATCCGCATACTAGTTATTTAGCCCCAGAAGAAAAAGAACGCTTTGACGTGAGTATAAGCGGAAAATTTGAAGGAATTGGTGCTCGTCTTCAAAAGAAAAATGATTTTACCGAAATTACCGAACTTATTTCTGGAGGTCCAGCTTGGAGAGGAAAACAACTTGAGTCTGGCGATATTGTAATGAAAGTTGCTCAAGGCACTGCAGAACCAGTTGATATTGTTGGAATGCGTTTAGACGATGTTGTCAAAAAAATAAAAGGCCCAAAAGGTTCTGAAGTACGACTTACTGTAAAAAAAGTAGATGGATCTATTAAAACAATTTCTATAGTAAGAGACATTGTCGAAATTGAAGAAACCTACGCTAAATCAAGCGTTGTTGAAAGAAATGGCTTGAAATACGGAGTGATTTATTTGCCAAAATTTTATATTGATTTTGAAAATAAAGACGGTAGAGATGCCGGAAAAGACATTGCGATTGAAGTTGAATCTTTGAAAAAAGCAGGTGTAAATGGAATTGTGCTTGACGTTCGTGACGATGGAGGTGGATCATTATCTACTGTTGTGGATATTGCGGGATTATTCATAGAACAAGGACCAATTGTACAAATAAAATCAGCAGGAAGAAAAAAAGAAGTGCTCTATGACAGAGATAAAAAAATAGAATGGGACGGACCATTAGTAATTATGGTCAATAGTTTTTCGGCATCGGCGTCTGAAATTTTGGCTGCAGCCATTCAAGATTATAAACGTGGAGTGATCATTGGTAGTAAACAAACTTATGGTAAAGGAACTGTTCAAAACGTGATCGATTTGAATCAATTTGTTCGAAGTGGTACTACAGGAGATTTAGGTGCTTTGAAAACGACCACTCAAAAATTTTATAGAATCAACGGTGGTTCGACTCAGCTTGATGGAGTAAGTAGTGATATTGTAATGCCAGACAGGTACGCTTATTTAAAAATGGGAGAGCGTGACGTAGATAATGCTATGCCATGGGATAAAATTGATCCAGCGGTTTATACAGTTTGGGATCATACAGCAAATTTTGACAAAGCAATTGCAAACAGTAAGAAAAGAATAGCGGAAAGTGCGCAGTTCAAATTGATTGAAGAAAATGCAAAATGGATTGATGACAGAAGTAAAGATAATGGATACAGCTTGAAATTTGAAGATTTCAAAAAGAAACAAAAAGCAATAGAGGCGGCTGGAAAAAAATTCAAATCAATTGTTAATTATGATTATCATTTAAAATTTACTTCATTAGCTGCTGAAGCCGAAGCTATGAAAAACGACGCTTCACTTAAAGAAAAGAGAGATAGATGGCATGAAAGTTTGTCTAAAGATATTTATGTAGAAGAGGCTTTAAATGTTTTAGACGATTTACAAGCGAATCC
>CAILTC010000019.1 GCA_903837025.1 uncultured Bacteroidota bacterium
ATTCAGTGATAAAGATTATAAGCTTGCTGATGCTGCTACATTTGAAGAAGTAAAGAAACATGAACCATTGATACAACTTATAGCTTTTCCTGAAAATAAAGAGGTAGCTGATGATATACTTGATATAGATATTAACAGAATAACCGTACCATCAGAAAACACAATACCATCAAATCCTGTTTTGGATATTGAACAAACTGCTATTGAACTAAATGAAGTTTTTGAAAGAACATTATCAGAAATAGATGCCAATAAAACAACTGTTTTGCCAACTGAAATACAGAAGCTTGTGAAAACATATTCCATAAAAGAGGTTTTTAAACCAATTGCTGAAAAAATAAAACTACCTCAGTTTTATCTTAAAGTTCCTGCCAATAATTTATTTGAAACAGAAGAGGAAGAAGTGCCACTTGAAAAAGAAAACCTACTTGAAGATTTTCCATTAGGTAAAGAAGATACTAATATAGCTTTTGACAGCATCACCTCGGAACTTTATAAAGTAGATTTGGATGAGACAAAAAAAGAACATACTCCTACTCCGTTTAAGTTGGATGGCAATATTAAAGATAGTATCCTTTCGTATATATTAGACCCATCGAGAAAGGATAGCAGGGTTAAGAACTTTACCAAAAGAATTATGGATATTATTGGTAATATGTATCCGATTCCTGATAAAGAAATTGAAAAATATATTACTAAGATTTTACAGGACTTTACTGATGAACAATTTGGTGACTTTGCAAATAATGAGTACACTTACACTGATAAGATTAAACAAAAGATAAAAGCACTTTCTGAAAAATTTGCGGAAAAGAAATTCAAAGATTTCTTAGATACTGACAAAGTGTTTATTAAACCATCGTTTGAATTTTCCTCTACAATAATACCTGGGATTGTTGCTAAAGATTTGCCCAAATCACTCTATGAGAAAGAAGGTAATATGAATGGATTTGAAGAGCGTGTGATAAATGAAATTGGCAATATGCAAAATATTGCTTTCTGGACCAGAAATATTGAACGTAAAGGATTTAGGATAAATGGTTTTGTAAATCATTACCCTGATTTTATTATCCATACAAAGAGTGGTAAAACAATTTTGTTAGAAACAAAGGGAGATCACTTAGATGCAGAGTCCAAGATAAGACTTGGTAACTTATGGGCAAGTAAGGCTGGTAATAGTTTTAGATATTTTATGGTATATGAAAGAAGGACAGTTGATGAAGCCTATAGACTAGAAGATTTTTTAAACCTGATTAAGAATATTTAAGACAACTACGTTAATTGACAATTTGAATATTATTACAATATAAGTAGTTATTTTACAATGGAGACACAGTGCGATCATTGTTACAAAACGTGGATGTATTTGCGTTACTGATAGAAGGGAAAATCCTTTTGCTGCGCCCCTTTCGACCTTTCGATAAACTCAGGGATCTTCAAGGGGCGCAGTAAAAGATTGGAATGATAGCAGGGGCCGAAGGCAACGCCCAAATCAAATTCAAAAGTAAAAATTCAAAAGTAAAAAAAGGCAAAGAGGCAATAGATATACAAATTATCTAATTCTATAATATTCTGATGTGCTAATTTAATACAAATACAACGCAAGGTGGC
>CAILTC010000020.1 GCA_903837025.1 uncultured Bacteroidota bacterium
AAATAAAACCTTTGTAACTTTGATTTCATATTTTAGAACATAAAAAATGACCTTCATAAAAACCACTGAACAATCCTCGAAATACGAACATTTAGAAACGATGTCGGTTTCCGAATTGCTTTCCAATATCAATCAAGAAGATAAAACCGTTCCGCTTGCCGTAGAAAAAGCCTTGCCTCAAATAGAAACTTTGGTCAACCAAATCGTTGCCAAAATGAAATTGGGCGGACGATTATTCTACATTGGCGCAGGAACTTCGGGACGTTTGGGCGTTGTTGACGCTTCGGAATGTCCGCCAACATTTGGCGTTCCTTCCGACTTGGTCAACGGAATAATTGCCGGTGGCGATAAAGCCATTCGCAGAGCCGTAGAAAATGCCGAAGACGATGCCAACCAAGCTTGGATTGATTTACAAGAACACAACATCAACGAAAATGATGTCGTAGTAGGAATTGCCGCGTCAGGGACTACGCCTTATGTAATTGGCGGTTTGCAAGCGTGCAACCAAAATAATATCCTAACCGGAAGTATTTCTTGCAATGCCGAAAGTCCGCTTTCGAAAACGGCGAAATTTCCAATTGATGTTGTTGTAGGTCCCGAATTCGTTACCGGAAGCTCCCGAATGAAAGCCGGAACGGCACAAAAATTAGTGCTCAACATGATTTCCACAGCCACCATGATTCAGTTGGGGAAAGTGAAAGGCAACAAAATGGTCGATATGCAATTGAGCAACAGCAAACTTGTAGATCGCGGGGTAAAAATGATTATGGTAGAAATTCCAGTTTCTTACGATGAAGCCGCCAAATTACTGGCCAAATACGGAAGTGTCCGCAAAGCTGTGGATCATTATAACGATAAATAGCAGGTTGCAAATTTTAAATGCACGAATACAATTCAACAAATAAACGATTCAACAAATAAACCATCCAAAATGGCAACCAACAAAGAACTTTTATCCAAAGCAATTAAATATTTATCAGGGGCTTTGCCTTTACTTTTCATCGGTCCGTCGTTGATTCACAATGCGTTTATCAACAAGCAAAATAGCTGGCATTATTTGGTTTTGGCAATCGGAATTTGCGTTTGCGGAGCTGCTATTTATTTGATGATTTTGGGATTGAAAACAATGATGCGAAGTTTATTTAACGATTAATTTGTACATTTACTAAAAATTGTAACTATGGATATTCAAGCAGAAAGAAATTGGATACATCAAGAAATTGACAAGGTGAATGACCCTTCTTTTGTTGACAAACTAAAACATTTATTACTTTCGATAAACTCAACTTCTGAAGCTACAACTATTGATTATAATATTGATATTGAAAAAGCATTAGAAAGCATAAAAAACGGTCATTATTACAATGAAAATGAAGCAAGAGAAATTTCAAAAAAATGGGGACGAAAATAATTTGGTCTTCCGATGCTTTGGAACAACTCGAAGACATTCATTTTTATATCCTTTTTGAAAGCAAATCAATTCGTATTGCCGATAAAGTAATTGATACCATTTTTGAAAGCACTTCCATTTTAAAAAGTCAACAAGAAATTTACAAACTCGATTCTAAAAAAAACTTAAATGATGGAAGTTTTAGAACTTACTTCGTTTATGATTATATGATTTCGTAACAATTCACTCCAGATTGTATTTTAATTCTTCGAGTTAGACATACATCAAGAAAACCAAAAAACCTTTAATGGAAAACCTATTACACACCAATAAAACTTTCGAAAAAGTTAATTATATTGATAAGAAAGTCAACTATCGCGAATTTGAAGATTGTGTTTTTAAGAACTGCGATTTCTCCAATAGTGATTTTTCTAACAATACTTTTATGGATTGCGAGTTCATCGATTGCAACTTATCGATGACACAATTAGCTGGGACAAGCTTAAAAACGGTACATTTCAAGGATTGCAAATTGCTGGGAATTCAATTTAGTTCCTGTACTGATTTCTTATTTAGCGTGAGTTTCCAAGATTGCGCTTTGGATTATTCGTCTTTTGCCAATAAGAAAATGCCAAAAACGAAGTTTAATTCTTGTTCGATGAAAGAAGTTTCTTTTATTGGCACCAATCTTACGAGTTCGGTTTTTGAAAACACTAATTTAGCCGGAGCTATTTTTAATGATACTCAATTGGCCGGGGTTGATTTCTTAACCGCGCAAAACTATAAAATTGATCCTGAATTCAATCCGATGCGGAAAGCGAAGTTTTCGACCCAAGGAATTGTAGGTCTTTTAGATAAATATGATATAAAAATAGAGTAATCCTCACCCCCAGCCCTGTAAATTCGAAAAATGAAGCTATCTGAAACAGAGAGAAACCGAAACTGAAAATATAGATTTTAATAAATATTAGATGAAAGTAGAAAAATCCTATTTAGAAAGCGTAAAAAAACAATTTCTCTATTATAAAACAGTAGGTGAAAAAGCAATGAATCAGCTCGAACCGCAACAACTCTTTATTTCATTAAATGAAAATACCAATAGCATTGCTACCATTGTGAAGCATCTTTCGGGGAATATGTTTTCGCGTTGGACCGATTTTTTTAATTCGGACGGTGAAAAAGAATGGAGAAATCGCGATAGTGAATTTGA
>CAILTC010000021.1 GCA_903837025.1 uncultured Bacteroidota bacterium
AAGCAATTCGCAACATGTTTAAACTGTACATCGCCATCCAACCTGTTCCATCCGCTTGTTCTAAATGACCTCCTGTAGGTAAATCAGCAGAACGATCGAATACTCCAATGTTATCCATTCCGAGGAATCCTCCACCAAAAATATTATTTCCACCTTCGTCTTTCAAATTTACCCACCAAGTAAAGTTGAGTAACAATTTATGAAAAATGCGTTCTAAGAAAGCGATATCTCCTTTTCCGCCATTCATTTCTTTGTCAATCTCGTATACTTTCCAGGTTGCCCAAGCATGTACGGGAGGATTTACATCAGAAAATGACCATTCGTAAGCTGGAATTTGACCATTGGGATGCATGTAATATTCTCTTAAAATAACTGACAATTGTCTTTTTGCAAAATCGGGATCCAATCGGGCCAAAGGCAAGGTATGGAAAGCCAAATCCCAAGCTGCAAACCAAGGATATTCCCATTTGTCGGGCATCGAGATGATATTGGCAGTATAAAGATGCTTCCAAGCGTTGTTTCTTCCTTTTTTTCTTTCTTCGTCTGGTTTGGGCATCGACGGATCACCTTTGGTCCATTCAAAAACATTGTAATAATACCATTGTTTTGTCCAAAGCATACCGGCATAAGATTGACGTTGAATCGATTTTAGATTTTCATCTTCGATTCCTTTTTGCAGTGTAGCATAAAATTCGTCTGCATCTATTTTGCGTTGTTCAAAAACAGTGTCAAAATCCTCAAAAGCATTTGTTGGAGTTAGATTGGTAAAACGCAGTTTAAAAATTTTTTTACCGTTTCCGGGAATAATTTGAGTAAATTTTGCTGCCGCTTTGGTTCCAATATGATTTGGGTTTACGGCTTCGGTTTCATCATTTACGATGTAATTATTGATGCCGTCTTTAGTATAAGGCGTTAGATTTGGCGAATTATATAATTTCTCGAAGTTGGTCTCATTGTCGCAAAACAAGAACTCATCCGCATTTTCGGCATACAAATTAAAACGACCTACCACTTGGTGATTCACCTCAATATGCGAATTGCCAATTCCGGTTAAAATGGGTTTGTATTTGTATTTTTCATAACCCCAGCACCAGGTATTGCGGAACCAAACTGTGGGTAAAACAGTGATTGGCGCAGCAATTTTTGATCGGTTCTTAACGGTGACTTTTATATAAAGATCCTGTTCATTCGCTTTGGCATATTCCATCGAAATGTCAAAATAAGCATCTTTATCGAAAATTCCGGTGTCAAGTAATTCATATTCGGGTTCTAATCGAGAACGTTTCTTGCTTTCGTCTACCAATTTTTCATAAGGAAAAGCTCCTTGCGGATACTTGTAAAGCATCTTTTGGTAGGAATGCGTAGGAGTGGAGTCTTGGTAAAAATAGATTTCTTTTACATCTTCGCCATGATTCGATTCGCTCCCAGTTAAACCAAAAAAGCGTTCTTTTATAATATGATCTTTATGATTCCAAAAAGCAAAAGCAAAACAAATGTGTTGTTTATTATCCGAAATACCTCCAATACCTTCTTCGCCCCAGCGATACGCTTTAGAACGGGCCATGTCATGGGTAATATTATTCCAAGCGTCTCCATTTTTCGAGTAATCTTCTCGAACGGTTCCCCATTGGCGTTCGGTTAAGTAAGGTCCCCATTTTTTCCAACCCTTATTATCTTTCCTTAATTTTAAACGTAACCTTTCTGCATTTATATCTGACATATCCACTTTAATTCTAAAAATTATGTTTCGCAATTTATATAAATGCTCTTTAAAAACACCTAAATATTCTGCAAAAATCAATTAAATTTATAGTAATTACCGAATTTACTGGACTATTTTTAAGGAAACTTGTATTTAACTTTTCTTCAAACCTTTATAAATGAAGTTCAAATAAAAACTGCAGTATGGTTTATTCTTTTTTGCAAAATAGAAGAGGTTCCTCGTTTTGAGGAACCTCTAGTGTATTTAACGCCAAATAGGATAAATTTACCAACTAACCTTAACTTTTCTGTTGAGGTTAGTTTAAGATTAAAATTGGCTTTAGTATTGTTATTATATTTTTATATAAATTTCTTTTTTATTTAGTAAATATCCAACTACCCAACAGCTTAACATTATTGAAAGCGCAAATCCCAAAGATCCCAAATATCCACCAAGCCAAGAGACAAATAGGTTATCTGCTATCCAATTATAGGCTAGGCTTCCTTTTATTTTAAATTGGTATAGTGTAGTAACAAGTAACTCTGAGAGCAAATAGATAAACAATGGGTTTTTGCCTAATATTTCAAAAAAGTAGGTCCATCTAATTTCTTTTAAAATATCTAAAATATAGACTAATGCTGAAAGAATAATAAGATCAAGACCAATAGTGAGTAAAACAAAAGAACTTGTCCATAGTTTTTTATTGATTGGAAAATATTGATTCCAACCTAATGCAATTATTATTAGGAAAACACCAATAAATGTCATTCGGGTAATTGTTTTATAATTCTGACCATTTTTTTGAAGAAAAGAACCAGCCATGTATCCAGCTATTATATTTACGATTGCGGGTAGTGTACTTAGTAAACCTTCAGGATCAAAAGCGATTCCGTTGCCATGGTACATATGGCTTTCGCCAATTAACCAAGCATCTAATTTTAAAACAGCATTTCCTGCTAAGGTATAATCTCCAAAGGCAAGGAGCGCTAATTGATAGGAAATAAGAGCAATCACACTGAAGATTAAGACCCCTTTTGTTTTGAAAAACCGCAAAACAATAGAAGCAAAGAAATAGCATAAAGCAATTCTTTGAAGCACTCCAAATATTCGGGTATCGCTTATGTTTTTGAGGCCCCCATTTTCAAAAAATGGAAACCAATACATTAAAAACCCTAGTAAAAATATAATTAAAGTACGTTTTACAACTTTAGTAAAAAATATTTTATCAGATACGGTTTCATATTTAGGCATACTAAAACTCATTGAGTTCCCAACGATGAAAAGGAATGTTGGAAAAACCAAATCAGTTAATGTAAAACCGTGCCATTTGGCATGCAATAGCGGTGCAAAAGTAGTTATCTCTTTTCCAGGAGAATTCACAATTATCATTAAGGCTATATCTAAACCTCTAAAAACATCTAATGATAAATATCTTTTTTTAAGTTGATTCACAGTTTTATTTTTTATGAAAAGGGACTTTCTTTTCGATTATGCAAATTAATAAAAACATTCCGTTTGGATTTTAGTTTCTATAGGACTACTTTTTTTACCTTTCCAGATAAGCGACTTTTTTCGGCGGTAAATCCAATAATATGGCTTTCAACAGAAACATCAATTGAGGAAGAAAGTAAACTTGAATTTTGTTGCGATACCGCTTTTACCCAATCTGAAACTAAATTCCAATCGCCGCCACCATGTGCATCACTGGTAAGCTTCCAATCAGTTTTTTCTCCAGTTAGAAAATTGGTATAGGTAAATTGGGTCATATCACCCACAATATCACCATGGCTTCCCATTACACGGGTGCGTCTGCCTTCATAGGAAGTAAAAGCTTCCATGCTAAATGCTGCTGTAACGCCATTTGAAAATTGAAGATTGGTCGTGTAATGATCGGGTTGGTCATTATCCATTTGGTACACACAACGGCCGTAATTTGTTGTTCTTAGACGATCTAAAATGAATTCTCCCTGTTTTTCTACCTCATCAGGAAGGTCAAAAACATAGGTACGCTGCCTGTCACGATAGTAAATTTTTAATGCACTGTATGGACATTCTTTTTCAACAGCACAACCATCGATGCATCGCGGAGTAGCACCAGCGGGTTTATTTTCGTTTTTAAACCACTTTAAATCACCAAAAGCCGCTATATTTTCGCAAGAACTTCCTATCATCCAACGCAAAATATCAAGGTCGTGGCAGGATTTTGCTAGTATTATTGGAGTCGTCTCTTTGCTATTGTGCCAATTTCCGCGCACATAACTATGCGACATGTGTATGTGTTGTATAGGTTCTAAATGTTGAACGCTAATCAGTTTACCGATACTGCCATTTTGAATTAACTCTCTCAATTTTACAAAATAAGGAGAATATCTCAATACATGACAAACGGCAACTACACGGTTTGTTTTTTTGGCCAAAGCCAATATATCTCGGCACTCTTTTTCGGTGGGTGCTATTGGTTTTTCTAGCAAGATGTCATATCCCATGGCAAGGGCTTTCATACAAGGGCCAAAATGTAAATTATCAGGAGTTGTTATGATAATAGCGTCTGCAAATTTAGCGCGTTCAAAAACATTTTCCCAAGTTACAAAACTGTTTTCAACAGGTATATTGTGTCTTTGGCAATAGCGCTGATTTCTAATTACAATAGGATCGGCTACGCCAACTATTTTTAAATGCTCTGGAAATTTAGCCGCATATTCGCCATATACATTGCCACGATTACCAGCGCCTAAAGTGATTGCCGTAACAGGTTTATCTGGCGCAGGGTTTAATTCAGAATTAGGAATATGCAAACGAATGTTGGTTTCGGCAAGTCCCTGTAAAGGCAACGTCAATAATCCTCCAGTTGCAAGTCCTAATGTTTTAAGCAAATCTCTTCTCGAAAGGTTCTTTCCCATAATCAATACCGTTTAATTATTAAATCCTATTACTTTTAGCTAATACAGTAAAACTAATTTTTTTAACTAAAAATCACTTAATCTTTGTTTTTTAATACATATTGCTATAAAACAAAGGTTTAGTTTCTTAATTTATTGTATTAAGTTGTTATTATTTAATTCCAAATATAAACATTTTTGTTATTGATTGATTTAAAAAAAATAACCGGTCTAAAATTTTGATTTTGTAAAACAAAAAAGAGTTTACATTGTTGTAAACTCTCTTCACGTAGCTCTGCTGGGAATCGAACCCAAATCAAAAGTTTAGGAAAC
>CAILTC010000022.1 GCA_903837025.1 uncultured Bacteroidota bacterium
AATTTTTGTTTGGCTTTGTGAATCCCACCAACTAATGAAGTTGTTCCTATAACAAATAAGGAATAGGCTGTGGCCAAAGTTGGCTCGATTCCCATCACATAAACTAATATCGGAACCGAAAGTATCGAGCCGCCACTGCCTAACATTCCCAAGGTCATCCCCACAAAAACTGCCAATATAAATCCTATAATTTGAGACATTTCCATTTGTAAAATTTTAAGGTTCAAAAGTATTTTATTTCAAGAACCTATTTGGTAACAAATGTTACGACTAATTCACCATCACAATCGAAGCCCTATTCAAGTGAATTTTTCCTTTGTTTTCTAATGCTTTCAATAATCTAGAAACTACCACTCTCGAAGTATGCAAATCATAAGCAATTTCTTGATGGGTATTATGAATTTCGTTCGAGTTATTAATTTTAGATTTTTCTTGAAGATAATTCAGTAATCGTTCATCCATATTCATAAAAGCCAGATTATCAATTGCCGAAAGCATTTCCTTCAAACGATTGTTATAACTGTTGAAAACATAGTTTCTCCAGCTTTTATATTTCCCCAACCATTCTTCCATTTTCATCACCGGAATCATTACAACTATTCCGTTTGTTTCGGCAACAGCTCTAATTTCACTTTTGGTTTCACCCATACAACAGGCCATTGTCATGGCACAAGTATCGCCTTTTTCGATAAAATACAATAACAATTCGCCTTCATCAAAATCTTCGCGAAGGATCTTGATTGCGCCTTTTATTAAAAGCGGCATTTTCCGAATAGCATCACCAAAATCAATAAGAACATCCCCTTCTTTAAAATCTCTCAACAACGAAACTTCGGCTATCTCATCAATTAATTGATCTTCAAATAAGTACCCATAGGTTTGATGGAGTAAGTCTTTCATTATTGTTTTTGATTTTAAGAACGGTAAATTTCGCAAAAAAAAATCATTTTAAGAACAAAACAAAAATAGTTTGTCATAAAATATGCGAGTCCAATTTGTCATTCCGTAGGAATCTAATTTTAGGTTTTTGAGATTCCTACGAAATGACAATGTTAATATTGAAAATTCCAGTTATTTCAAAATAAAATTAATAAATAGTTACTAATGTTTAAATACTATTTTTTCTTTTCCACAAAAACCCATTTTACATTTTAAAGATTTCAACTTATGTAACAAAAGCTACAAACCCTTACAATAGGTTTGCGGAAATTTGTTCCAGAATTAAAAAACATAATCAGCTAAAAATGAAAATACTTATCATAGGCGGAGTTGCAGGCGGAGCCACTGCCGCAGCACGATTAAGAAGATTGAGCGAAGAAAATGAAATCATAATTTTTGAAAAAGGAGAACATGTGAGCTTTGCTAATTGTGGCCTACCCTATCATATTGGCGGCGTAATAGCGGATCGTTCCAAATTATTATTGCAAACTCCTTCTTCTTTAAAAACAAGATACAATCTAGATGTTCGGATTTTTAACGAAGTTTTGAAAATAAACAGAGATGAAAAAACAGTCGAAGTTCGGAATCTTTTTACAAAAGAAATTTACACCGAAACCTACGATAAATTACTACTTTCTCCCGGAGCTGAACCTTTTAGACCCACTATTCCTGGAATAAATTCGGATAAAATAATGACGCTTCGCAATGTTGCCGACATGGATAAAATCATTGCTAAAACCAAAAATTTGAAAAAAATTGCCGTTGTGGGTGGCGGTTTCATTGGCTTGGAAGTTGCCGAAAATCTTGTCGAAAACAAACTCAACGTAACGGTAATCGAATTGGGAAACCAAGTCATGGCTCCTGTTGATTTTGAATTTGCAAAAATGGTGCAACATCACGCCGATACCAAAAACCTAAATATTCTTGTTAATACTGGAGTTGAAGCTTTCGAAGAAAAAGACAATCAAATTGAATTGAAATTGAATAATGGCAAAACTATTCTTGCCGATGCCGTGGTTTTTGCCATTGGTGTAAAACCCGAAAATACTTTGGCGAAAGCCGCAGGACTCGATTTAGGTATCACTGGCGGAATTGCCGTAAACGAATATATGCAAACTTCGGATCCCGATATTTATGCCGTGGGTGATGCCGTTGAAGTTTCGCATTATATCAATCAGGAAAAAGTGCTGATTCCACTCGCTTGGCCAGCCAATCGTCAAGGTCGAATTGTTGCCGATAACATCACTCGTGGAAATAAAATGGCCTACAAAGGAACTTTAGGTTCGTCTATTATAAAATTCTTCGATTTGACTATTGGCGCAACAGGACTTAACGAAAAACTATTAAAACGCTATAACATTCCGTATAGAACCGTTACCGTAACCCGAGCCAATCATGCCAGTTATTATCCTGGAGCCACGAATATTGTTTTGAAAATGAATTTTGGCGAAGACGGAACCATTTATGGTGCTCAGGCTTTGGGCCAAGAAGGAGTGGACAAACGCATCGATATTTTGGCGACAGCCATAAAAGGAAAGCTGACCATTTATGACTTACAGGAAATTGAAGTGGCTTATGCTCCGCCCTATAATTCGGCCAAAGATCCTGTGAATATTCTGGGTTACGTTGCCGAAAATATGCTGAATGACGATGTACGTTTCATTAATTATGATCAATTAGACAATTATATTGCAACCGAAAATGCCGTTCTGATCGACGTAAGAACCAAAACAGAATTCGAAAATGGTGCTATTCCTAATGCCAT
>CAILTC010000023.1 GCA_903837025.1 uncultured Bacteroidota bacterium
AACCTCTTGAAACCCTTATAAATAAAGAAAACGTTTGCGTAGATTTTTATTTTATATGATAAATATCAGGTTATTTAGAATTGAAATCCTTAAATTTGATATAGAAATACAGCTAAGAATTAACATAATAAAAATCAAGATGAAAAACATTAAAATTATTCAGGAATTACACGATTTAGGAATCACAGGTTATCATGAAGTTTCATACAATCCTTCTTATGAAGAATTATATGAAGCTGAAGTTTCTCATAAAAGAAAAGGATTCGAAAAAGGGGCTTTGACAGATACTGGGGCTGTAGCCGTAAAAACAGGAATCTTTACAGGACGTTCTCCTAAAGACAGATATATTGTAAAAGATGATATTACAAAAGATACAATTTGTTGGGATAAAGAATCAGGAATAAACAGTCCTAATTATCCAACAACAAAAGAAATTTGGGATGATTTAAAAGCAATTACATTAAAACAACTTTCAACTTCTCCAAAATTATATGTGGTAGATGCTTATTGCGGAACTAATACTGACACAAGACTTAAAGTACGTTTTATAATGGAAGTGGCTTGGCAAGCGCATTTTGTCACCAATATGTTCATTAGACCTTCTATTTATGAATTGCAAAACTTTGGAGAGCCTGATTTTATTGTCATGAATGGTTCTAAAGCAACAAACCCTAATTGGAAAGAACAAGGATTGAATTCTGAAAATTTTGTTCTGTTTAATCTAACCGAAAAAGTACAAATTATTGGTGGAACTTGGTACGGTGGCGAAATGAAAAAAGGAATGTTCTCTATGATGAACTACTATTTACCACTAAAAGGAATGGCAGCGATGCACTGTTCTGCAAACGTAGGTGAAAAAGGAGATGTAGCTGTATTTTTTGGTCTTTCTGGAACAGGAAAAACTACTTTATCTGCAGATCCAAAAAGATTTTTAATTGGTGATGACGAACACGGTTGGGATGATAATGGTGTTTTCAATTTTGAAGGTGGCTGTTATGCAAAAGTTATTGACCTAAGCGAAAACAATGAACCAGACATTTGGAGAGCCATCAAAAGAGATGCTTTGTTAGAAAATGTTATCGTTGATGAATATGGCGAAATCAATTATTACGACCATTCTATCACCGAAAACTCTAGAGTTTCATATCCAATTTATAATATCAATAAAATTGTATTACCTTCAAAAGCAGGACATGCGAGTAAAATAATCTATCTTTCTGCGGATGCTTTTGGTGTATTGCCTCCAGTATCTATCCTAGATGATGATCAAGCTCAATACCATTTCCTTTGCGGATATACCTCTAAATTAGCAGGAACTGAAAGAGGAATTACTTCTCCAGAACCTTCTTTCTCTCCAGCTTTTGGTGAAGCTTTCTTAACATTACACCCAACAATGTATTCTAAAACATTAATAGGGAAAATGAAAGAACACGGAGCAAAAGCTTATCTTGTAAACACAGGTTGGAACGGTACTGGAAAAAGAATTTCTCTGAAAAATACAAGAGCTATTATCGATGCTATTATTAGCGGAGAAATTGATGATGCTGAAAAAAGAGAAATTCCATTCTTGAACTTGACAATTCCAACAGTATTACCAAATGTAAGTGAAGGAATTCTTGACCCAAGAGATACTTATGCTACAGAAGAAGAATGGACTGTTAAAGCGAAAGATTTAACTTCTCGTTACATCAAATACTTCGAACAATACACCAATACCGAAGAAGGTAAACGTTTGGTAAGTGCAGGACCATCATTAAAAGACGCTTCTGTTACCGCTTAACAATAACAATCTAATTTAGTAATTCAACATAGCTGTTTGCAAACTTTATGAAAATAAATATTTGCAAGCAGCTTGTTTTTTTAACAATTTGCTTTCATTAAGTTAAAATAAAAATTGCTTTGTAAATATATTTTCAAGTATATTTGCATCAAAATAAAAGGATTACCAAATTAAAAAATTATGTTATCAATTCAATTGCATCACCATCATTTTCATTATTGCTCTCAAGCGATGTGTTAATGATATGCGTGTAAATCATCATATTTTAAAACCCGTTTGAGTACATCAAACGGGTTTTTTATTTCCTAATTGTTGTATTCAAACAAAAAAATGTAA
>CAILTC010000024.1 GCA_903837025.1 uncultured Bacteroidota bacterium
ACATCTCTGTTACACAAGGGTATTAGAGAATAATTAAATATCAAGATGAAGCGGTTTATAAGTGAGAAGTGAATAGTGAGAAGTGAATAGAGAGAAGAGGAACACACCCCCAACCCCTCTGAATAGGGGAGCTAGGAGTGCTAAAAAGATAAGATTGCTTTACTTCATGTCTCGCAATGACATAAAAAAAATAAATGATAAAAAGAATTTTTGATTTTCTCGTCGCATTAGTGGGGCTGTGTTTGATAGGAGTACTGCTAGTTGTTTTTTGGCTAATGGCTTCTGTTGACACTCAATCGAATGGGCTTTTTATTCAAGAGCGTATCGGTCAGTTGGGTGTGCCATTTAATATTTACAAACTAAAAACGATGCATCCTCTAACGGGTACTATTTCTTGGTTAGGCAATTTTTTTAGAAAATCAAAAATAGATGAATTGCCTCAATTGTGGAATGTCTTGAAAGGCGATATGAGTCTTGTGGGACCCCGCCCTGATGTTGCAGGATATTATGACCTGTTAGTAGGCGATGAAAGAAAAATATTGGAACTAAAACCCGGTTTAACGAGTCTAGCGAGTATCAAATATTATAACGAAGATGCACTTCTGGCTTCGCTGAGCAATCCGCTTGAGTACAATGACGAAGTGATTTTTCCGGATAAAGTACAGCTCAATTTGGACTATTATTACCATCGCAGTTTTTATGGGGATCTATTGATACTAATCAAGACCTTGCTACGATAATTAGGTATGCCGGTTAATCGTTATGGACTCTTTACGATCTGTTTATTGCTCTTTGTTCAGTAAAAACAAAAAACTTCTCTTGTTTAGTTCTACTGGGTGCTGTTATACCTAGCTTTGCATTAGTAGTGTTGTATATCTTGTACTTCTAAGATATTTTAATAATACAATTTATAAGTATTTATTTTTTGACAAAATGAGGATTACAGTAATAATGTTTCATAGATAAGGCGGTATATTTGCAATAAATTCATTAAATTGCAATAGACAAGTTATTGCTTTTTAATGAAAGAATTAGCATTTATTTATAAGATTTATAATGTTGAAGTGATTACCCCAAATAATTTAAAACTAATCTAAAATTAATGAATAATTCCAAAATTTGGCTGTCCTCGCCACACATGGGAGGTAATGAACAAAAATATGTTCAAGAAGCTTTCGACTCAAATTGGGTTGCTCCACTAGGCCCTAATCTGAGTTATTTCCAAGATGGACTAACAAAATATTTGGAGCATGGTGTTTTTGTTGCTGCCCTTAGTTCGGGAACGGCGGCCATTCATTTAGGTTTAATTTTACTAGGAATTAAACCAGGTGATGAGGTTATTTGTCAGAGTTTTACTTTTTCGGCTTCGGCTAATCCTATCTTGTATCTTGGAGCGACTCCTGTTTTTATAGATAGTGAGCCTGATACTTGGAATTTATGTCCTATTGCACTCGAGCAGGCCATTCTTGATCGAATAGCCAAGGGGCGAAAACCAAAAGCCATAATTGCTGTTCATCTCTATGGTACTCCCTTTAAGGTAGATGAAATAAAAGCCTTATCCAAAAAATATGGAATTCCAATTCTTGAGGATAGTGCCGAGGCTCTAGGCAGTAGCCATAAAGGGCAAAAATGTGGTACTTTCGGTAATTTTGGCGTCCTTTCCTTTAATGGAAATAAAATTATAACCACCTCTGG
>CAILTC010000025.1 GCA_903837025.1 uncultured Bacteroidota bacterium
AAAAAAAAACACTCTAAAAACGAATTTCTAGAGTGTTTCAATTTTTTATAAAAAGAGAATTTACAAATATTCTCCGTGTTGAGAAATATCCAATCCTAATTCTTCTTTATCTTCACTAACTCTTAAAGGTGTAATTTTATTTACAATAAAGAAGAGGAAATACGAGACAGAAAAAGCGAATACTGATACTAAAACCAAAGCGATTGATTGGTGTATGAAAAGTTTAGTTTCACCAAAGATTAAACCTTGATCTACAACTGCAGCGTTTACTGCTTTCGATGCAAAAACTCCAGTTAATAACATTCCTGTCATACCACCAACTCCGTGACAAGCAAACACATCCAAGGCATCGTCAATTTTTCCTTTAGGAAATTTACTCACCATGAAATTACTTACTATACTACTGAATATACCGATAAACATTGCGCTAGGAATACTCACAAAACCCGCAGCAGGAGTAATGGCAACCAAACCAACTACAGCACCAATACATGCTCCCATAGCCGAAAGTTTATGACCTAAAATTTTATCTAAAAAGACCCAAGCCATACCAGCAGCAGCAGCGGCAACAGTAGTTGTTCCTAAAGCTTGAACCGCTAATCCGTTGGCAGCTAATGAAGAACCCGCATTAAATCCGAACCAACCAAACCATAATAAACCTGTTCCTAATAATACATAAGTAATACGAGCAGGATTTGATTTTTGACCTTTTCTTTTTCCTAAAAACATTGCGCCAGCAAGAGCAGCCCAACCCGCACTCATGTGTACGACAGTTCCACCTGCAAAATCTAATACGCCCATTTTAGCGAAGAATCCTTCTGGATGCCAAGTCATGTGGCATAATGGTGCATATACTAATAGTATGAAGAAAACCATAAATAATAAATAGGCCCAAAAACGAATTCGTTCTGCAAAAGCACCAGTTATTAAAGCGGGAGTTATAATAGCAAATTTTGCTTGAAATAAAGCAAATAATAATAAAGGAATCGTTGGTGCTGCACTCCAAGCAGTTGAAATACCTACATTTCGGAACATGAAAAAATCAGCAGGATTACCTATGAATCCACCTATTGAGGTTCCAAATGACAAACTAAATCCTACAATTACCCAAAGAACGGTAACAATAATCATTGCCATAAAACTTTGAAGCATGGTGCTAATTACGTTCTTTTTACCTACCATACCACCGTAGAAAAAGCCTAATCCTGGAGTCATTATCAAAACAAGAGCTGTTGCAACAATCATCCAAGCGGTATCGCCGGTATCAAATTTTACAGCTTGAGCAGAAATTGGGTTTTCAGTTAAAAAGAAACTAGAAAAAAAGGTTAATATCAATATTGTAATCAATATGACACTTAAAATAATCTTTCGCATTGTTTTTGTTTTTAAATTTTTAGGCAAAAATATGCAAAATGAATTAGCTACCCCTAAAAAAAAGTGATAATAATGCTATTTTTATGAATATTTCAATATTGACCCCCAAAAAAATCAAAGGTGAACTAAATATTGATGAAATTTTTTGAATTTGACAAAATAATTTAATTTGATATAATTTTATTATTGTATTCTTAATGCTAAAAAAATATCAGGTATAGATAAACAAAAATAAGCTGGCTCCAAAAGAGCCAGCTTATAATTAATAAAAAAACAGTTAATTTTATTTTGAAAGTGGGGTTTCTGCGTTTTTATCCATTTTTACACCTGAATAACCATCAAGACCCATTTCAGGAATATCTAGACCATAAAGCTCAACATCTTGAGAAACTTTGTTTCCTACTAATAAATCTAATAATTTGAACATTAAGAAACCGGCGATACCAACAAATATAATGTTTGTAGCTGCTCCGATAGCTTCAGCGATAAGTTGACCGCTTCCTCCACCGTAAAATAAACCGATTACATTTCCTTTTACACCATTTAAACCATCTCCATATTTACCATCTGCAAATAAACCTAAGGCTAAAACACCCCAAACACCATTTGCACCGTGAACTGCAATTGCTCCAACTGGATCATCAATTCTGAATTTTCTTTCTACTAAGAAGGTAACTTCTACAACTAATATACCTGAAATTAATCCGATAATTAATCCGCCAAATGGAGTTACAAAGGCACAACCTGCAGTAATTGCAACAAGACCAGCAAGTAAACCATTACACATCATACTAACGTCTGGATTGTTTCCTCTTACGAACCAAATCCATACAGTTGAAGCTAATGCT
>CAILTC010000026.1 GCA_903837025.1 uncultured Bacteroidota bacterium
AAAGAAATGGAAAAAGATGGATTGGTAATTCTTAAAAATGACGGTATTGAAGTAACGAATGCAGGAAAACCTTTTGTCCGCAATATTTGTATGGCTTTTGACTTGCGATTAAAAAGAAAAGCGCCAGAGACAAAATTGTTTTCGATGACGATTTAGTTTAAAGGCAATTAGGCGTAGCTATACAACCTCATTGACAAAAAAACCAAGCGATATTGCTTGGTTTTTTTGTTTAAATCCTACTCATAGCTAATTTGGAATGTCTTTTATTATAAACAATTGCAGTAAAAACTACTGTTTTATGTTTTTCATCAATATAAAAATGAATGTTGTAAGGAAATGTTTTTGGGTGTGCAATTCTAACTTTTTTGTAGCGAGGCGAATAGGCTGTAGGCATTTTTAAAACTTTTTTTATAGCCTTTTCAATTTCAAAAGCAAACTCAACTTCAAGTCCTTCTTTTTGTTCTTTGTACCAAATTTTGGCTTCTTGAATATCAGTAAAAACTTCGTCAAAATATAGCGAATTATACACTAAATCTTGCGTTTTAGTTCTTCTAAAAGGCTTTCAATTGGTTTTAGCCGTTCAGGGTTTTTAGTAATCGCCTCTAATCGGTTATCAATTAAATCTTTTTCCCATTGCGGCAATTCTTGTTCTAGCATTTCAATATCAGGGTAGTTATTTTTTATCAAATTCCAATCTTCCATCGGTACATAAACGCCAGTTTGGTTACCAAAATTATCTTGTAATACTTGAAGTTTCATTGTTTTGATTATTTAGCTATTAAAATATTTTATTGAATGAAGTTTAAACAAAAATACAAAAAAAAGTAAAACCATTATTATTTGCCAACTGAAATAACATTTGACCCAGAAGGATAACAAAATAAAGTAGGGAACTATAGCGAATTTCATTCCTAAAATTTTGACTTCTATTTAATGGCAATTTGGCGTAGGCTGTACAAATAAACTCATTTCAGAAGGAGAAATATAGGGAATTCCTAAACCTAATCCTCTCAAAATAAACAATATTCCTATTAGAATACCAATATATGGAATCGCTTTTTGAATTTTATTTCGAACCCGAATGGTCAAAAAAGAATTAAGATATACCACGCTACTCATCATAGGAACCGTTCCCAATCCGAACAAAATCATATACAGCACACCAAAAGCTTCGTTTTGCATGGCAATAGCCCCAAATAAAGCAACGTAAACCATTCCGCAGGGTAAAAAACCATTGAGTAAACCAATAGTAAATATAGATTTATAGCTTTTGTTTTTGAACTGACTTCCTAATGTTGTTTTTATTTTAGAAATCAATCGGAAGGCCGGTTTAGAAAAATTATATTTAGAGAAAATTTTTTCTGGGGTTAAAATTACCACAATCATTGCAACACCAATAAATATTGATAATTTCTGCTGAAAACCGGCTAGAAACAATCCTCTGCCAACCAATCCGAAAATGAAACCAATAGAAGCGTAAGCTGTTAATCTGCCTAAATGATACGTGATAATTTGAGTGGTTTTCTTGGTAGCATTTGTTCGATCTACAGGCAACATCATAGCAATAGGACCGCACATTCCGATGCAGTGAAAACTACTGATTAATCCAAATAAAAAGGCAGTATAAAGCATTGAGATTTTAGAT
>CAILTC010000027.1 GCA_903837025.1 uncultured Bacteroidota bacterium
CATTGTAATTTTATTAACTTGTTTATTATATAAGAAATAGTTTATAATATTTTTTAAATTGTGTACTTTATCGATTAAATTTGTATTTTAAACGATTTTATATGTATCTTTAAGTATCGAAAAAGAAAAGTTCATATAATTATAACCTTAAAGAAGTTTGCCCCACAATCTACTTTAAACTTAATACCTACTATTATGAAAGCAAAATTACTTTGTGTATTGTTGCTTGTTGCAATGACCACAACAATGATATCATGTTCTCCAGAAGCCCTAAATTCTGTGTCAACTACTAATATAAGTTCTACTACTAAAATTGTAAGTTATACCTATACTACATCAGAAATTGAGACTATGGCCTTGATTAATGATTATAGAGTTAGTAAAGGACTAAATGCCTTAAAAGACATCAATTATATATCTGCAAAAGCCGAAGAACATGATACCGATATGATAGCTGTTAATACTGTTAGTCATGATGGTTTTGTTAGCCGTTCCGAAGATATTATGAAGGTTCTAGGCGCATCAAATGTTGGCGAAAATGTAGCTTTTAATTATGCTACTTCACAAGCGGCTTTTACGGCATGGTTAAATAGCCCTGGTCATAAAGCAAATATAGAAGGCGATTATACTAATTTTGGAATGGCTATACGACTAGACGCTTCCGGAAAAAAATATTATACCAATATCTTTGTGAAAATTTAATTAAAAAACTTTAAATTTCTTACATATTATAAAACTTAAAAAACCCTCGAGAGGCTTAACTTTCGAGGGTTTTTCGTGTTTAAGGGGGAGGTAATTACAAAGCTATAATGATAAATTCACTTCGTCTATTTTGTTGATGTTCTTCTTCGGTGCATTCAACTCCATCAGCACATTTGTTTACTAATTGCGTTTCGCCATAGCCTTTCCCCGTTAATCTAGTTGGATCAATTCCATTTTTAACTAACCAATCTAGGGTAGATTTTGCTCTTCTATCAGACAAAGCTTCATTGTATTTAGCAGTTGCGCGACTATCCGTATGCGAACGAATATCTAATTTCATCAATGGATATTGGTTCAAAACATCTAATATTTTTTCAAGATCCAAAGCCGCTTCCATTCGAATATCAGATTTATCCAAGTCGAAATAAATCATTTTGATTCCGAAACATTTTCCTAACTCATCACCAATGGCAACTTGGCATTTCACTTTTTCCAGAGCAATATCCAAATTCGTTTTTCCATTTGTACTTTCTATAGTTATTTTTTGTTCTTTGGTAGTATAGTCTTGTTTTTCGGCTCTTATATGGTATGTTTTACCACATTCAACACTGAAAGTATAATTGCCATTTAAATCTGAAACAGCAGTGTTGATTAATTTAAATTCACTGTCGAATAAGCTGATTTTTGTATCTGCTAATGGTTGTTTAGTAGTCAAAGTAGCTACATTTCCATTTAATTCCTGTTCACATTTTAGTTTTCTAGTTTCCAAAAATGTATAAATATCGTCAAATCCTTTTCCGCCATCTCTATTTGATGTAAAAAAACCTCTTCTGGAGTTGGTATCAATTAAATAGGCAAAATCATCTTTTGATGAATTGACTCCGTCACCTAAATTTTGAACTTCACCGAAAGTGCCGTCGGGATTAATTTTAGAAACGAAAACATCTAAACCTCCAAGACCTGGATGTCCATCGGAGGCAAAATAAAGTTCATTTTCGGCAGAAACGAAAGGGAAAGTTTCCTTGCCTTCGGTATTAATGGTTTTTCCTAAGTTTTCGGGTGTTCCAAAACTGCCATCTTCATTTATTTGCACTTTAAATAAATCGGATTGTCCTATTGTTCCTGGCATATCAGATGCAAAATACATCGTTTTTTCGTCTGGACTCAATGCAGGATGAGCAGTACTGTATTGGTCACTATCAAAAGGTAATTCGCTTACATTGATCCATTTGTCATTTTCAAAACTAGCTTTGTATATTTTGATTAAAGTAATTTTTTTTCCGTCTTTTTCCTTTTTCCCATCAAGATAATTGTTTCGAGTAAAATACATTGTTTTTCCATCTTTAGTAAAAACTGGGGTTGCTTCGTGAAATTTTGAATTGATAGTTTTCGAAAATTTATCAATTTTGCCAGGCTTCATTTCATCTCCCAAATCTGCGGTATACAAATTTGTAAAATATTGATCACTCCATTTGTGCTTTCTTTGGCCCAAGCTTCCGGTATCTCTAGCCGATGCAAAAACGAGTTTATTTTTATAGAAAGAACTACCATAATCCGAATATTTAGAGTTGATTCCGGCATCTTCAAATTTGTATCTTCCTGAGTTGGCCTTGATTTTGTCTAAATAATTTTTATCTTTTTCGAAGAGTTTTGCTCTACTATCGGTACTGGCTTTCTGATTAAATTTCTCCATTATTTCGTTAGCTTTGTCATTTTCTCCAATAGATTTTAATGACTGTGCATATCTATAAAAGTATTCCGGTTCTAAATCCGAAGTCATTGCAAATAACTCACCATACCATTTGGCTGCTTTGTCTAACTCCGCATTAAAGTAATAAGAATTGCCGATTTTCTGAAACATATCAACAGATTTGTAGCCTTTTTCCGCTACTTTTTCATACGTTTTTATGGCATCGATATAATCATAACTTTCATATTTTTTATCAGCAGCATCAATTTTGTTTTTTTGAGCGTAACTATTAAATGAAAAAAAGCTTACTATCGTTAGTAAAAGGTATATGTGATTTTTCATAATATTTGTTTTTTATTTAAACCTGATGTTGTGATTTTATAGTTATTTAAAAAAAGCTATTTTTATTGCTTTCTGTTTTTTTGATTGAATTTTTCAATGATTGCATTGGCTTCATCATTCTTACCTATTGATCTTAATGATTCGGCATATTGATAATAATATTTAGA
>CAILTC010000028.1 GCA_903837025.1 uncultured Bacteroidota bacterium
AGTATCTTATATTATGAACCCTGTTGAAAGTAATATTGAAGAAATTATTAATTTTCAAAGTAATTTGAAAAGCAATAATCTGCTCGTAGAGGACTTAGAAGAAACATCTGGTCCATTGACAAAACCTAAAAAGCCTAGGTCTCAAAAACAGATTGAAGCATTCCAAGAGGCTTTAAGAAAGAGAGCAGTTAATGTGGAGTCAAGAAAGAATGACAAATTAATTAAGGCCAGTGAAATTTTAGTTAAGAATGCAAAAATTCCAGTTATTGAACCTCCAGTCGAAACACCAAAGCCTAAATATAAAAAGATTATTCAACATGAATCAGAAACTGAATCTGAAGAAGAGATTATTATAGTTAAATCTAAACCGAAGAAGAAGAAAGTTAAGAAAATCATAATAGAAGAATCATCAGATAGTGATTCAAGTAGTAGTTCAGATGATGGTGGTCAAACTCCAGCACAGCAATCATATGTGCAACGTTATGCACCACAACAACAAGAACGAGTATTTAATTCTTGCAACTATTTTATTTAATTAATATGTATTATAATATTATATATTAATGGCGAAAACAGTTTATTTATCTCTTGAAGAACTCCATAAAAAACATGGGATATCTCCGGCAGTTATAGCAGCTATAAAAAAGAAGAAGAGAAAGAGACGTAAAAAGAAAGATATTAAAAAAGCTAAAATAAATAATGGGACAATGGGCAATACTCCATCAGATTCAAGTCATATGAAAGGATCATCAAATGCTCTAGCAGTTGCAACAACCCAATTAAATAATGCAAATATGAATAAACATATTAATGATGTTAATGAAAATAATGATAAATTGAGAATAGAAAATGAGGAGAAACAAAAGAATTTAATGACTATAGGTAAAGATATTAAACTTCTTAATTATGCTAAAGATATGAAAACACAAATCGAAAGTGGTAAAATACAATTAATTAATACATCTAATCTAGCACCAGAACAAAAACAACAAACTAATTTAAAACTACATACATCAAGCAAAGTGGAAGACCTAGATAAAGCAAAAGATAAGCATCTATTAAAACAAATAAAAGCACAAGAAAAACAAACAGCAGAAACCCAAAAGGCACAGGCAAAAGACGAAAAACGACAAAATGCATTAATTGAAAAAAGATTAATATCTGAAGAAAAGGCACGAGTAAAACAAGCACAACAAGAGGCAATTGATAAGCAAAAACAAGAACTTGATAAAAAACAAGCACTAATAAAACAACAAAAACTTGATGAAAAACAAGCACAACAAGAGGCAATTGATAAGCAAAAACAAAATGAAACCGGATTAGATAATACTGATTCTAATCATATGGGCAAAGAATTTAATGAAACAAGTGTAATAGATTATCTTTTGTATGGTGATGGTTTTGTTGGTTCATTAGAATTAGGTACAGATTCATTAAATTTTACTTCAGAGCAGCCGGCAGTATTTAATGGAACAGAAAATGATAATAATACAAAAGAGGCGGCACCTGGTGAAGATGTAGTAGGCACAAGTAATGTTGAAGATGTACGCTCGCCTGACGGCATAAGCGCAGCGTATCCGGTACCAGTTGAGGCGGCAGCAACTACAGACCCTAATTTTGATCCTGGCGCATTAACATTAGAACAACAAGCCCAACAACAAGAACAACCACAAGACCCACTACCAGACCCAAACGCAAAAGTAGAAATACCCTACACACCACAACCATTTTCATTTTATAAGAAAGTTGATCAATTAAATCAAATTGCAAAAGCTAATCATATACCATTAACACAGAAACACGGCAAAAAGACTAGTAATATATATACTAAAGAAATGTTGTATACAGTTTTAGTTGATAAGAAACTAGCATAATAATTTAAAATAAATAAATATCTTAATTAATAGTATAGAATGAATAACGGATTTTCAAATATTGCAGGAGCAACTTTAAACGGCTTAGTTGATATAAATGCGGATGTTATTTTGAGTAGTTCTATTGCGACGAGTTCTATTGTTTTGAATGGCGTTGATATTACTACTCAATTAAACCAAGTACCAATTAATCAAAGTAATATTGCTAGTCTTCAACAAATTACGACCGGTATTTCTTATAGTGATATAAGTAGTACAGATATGACAACCATAAATAATAATTTAACAATCGTTGGAACATTAACAACAAGTCCGATGATAGCTACTCAAACATATGTTAATACACAAATATCAAATTTAGTTGCATCTGCCCCGGCCAGTTTAGATACATTAAATGAACTAGCTCTTGCGATGGGTAATGATGCTAATTTCTCAACTACAGTTATTAATTCAATAGCTACAAAAGTATCAACCAATTCAACTGAAACCATAAGTGGGGTTAAAACATTTAATTCAGTTCCAATATGTGCTACTAATCCAACGACATCAACACAACTAGCAAATAAAGCATATGTCGATTCAGTTATACTACCATTAAATAATTATGTTGATTTATATTCAGCACAAACTATATCAGCAAATAAAACATTTTCAGCAAATATAATAATGTCAGATGGTGGAACAAACTCATCATCAATACACCAAGTAGGACAACAACTAAATATAACAAACGCAATGTTTAATAGGAATATAACAACTATTACAGGTTTAGTATTATCAAGTAATACAACTAAATTAATAAGAACGGATTCTGTAATTATGCCAACTATTAATGGGAATATAACAGGTGATAATATAAATGTATTAGTAACTAATAATTTATTTATTTCAACAGTTGCAACAGGTGGGATATATATGTCATCTAATTATCCTACAATGAGTTTAGATTATGTAATCGTTGCAACTACATATCCAATAGGAACAATGATAACATCTAATATAGGAACATATTTTAGTGTGGGTACTTATGTGATTGCAAATAGTCCGGCCGGATATGTTCAATTTAATCAGCCATTATTAGCAGCGATAGTTAAAATAACAGTATCAACAGCATTAATAACACTAAATAAAGGTATTATAGGTGGTGCTACTTTGGGTAATATTTTTATAGATTATACGCCGACTACTAATATTCAAATAAATACAGCATCGACGGTAACAAATAATGCATTATCTATAAACGCTACTGGGACGAATATTGGACTGCCTACCACTTATTATTATCCACCAAGTGGGATTTATGATTTAGTTAATAAAACTTATGCGGATAATATATTAAGTAGTGGTAGTTCAACGACGGCAACTATTGGAGGAGTATATATTGGAACAAATACTGATATGGTTGGTAGTCAAGATGAAGTTAGGTTGCGTGCTGGGATGTGGATGGATACGATGAATGGTAATTTTATGAGATTCTTCAATAATTCTGCATCTTCTGCTGGGTTTGGTTTTTATACTGGTAGTACTACTACACAAACTTTAAATATGAGTTCGGGGGTGGTTTATTTACAAGGTAGTTGTTTATATGGTCGTAATGATGGATTTGCTTTTAATCTTTCAAATCCTAATGGTCTTTATCCTATTGGTTTTAATTTTAATTGGCTGACAACGGGTATTACGTTTGCATCTGGAATAGCAGGAATTTTAACAAGTCAATCGCTTGGTATTGGTGTGTGGATGATTAATGGAGGAGCAGTTATTACACGAGGGACAGGAGCATTCACCGTTGCAAGTTATACACAAATTGTAGCAACAATAGGATCAGGGACGGGAATTATAAATACTCTTGCAATGATTTGTCCTATTCCAAACGGATATTCTGGGGCGCAAGTTGTTGCCCCTATGTCTCCAATTACGCTTACATGTCAAACCGCTTGCACTGTTAATTTTACTAATTTGACCTTTTGCACTGTTTCCGCCACAACATTAAGATATAATAATTTTACATTTACTAAAATAGCTTAATTAATTAATTAATGTTCCTTCAGCAGATTAATATTTTTCAAATAACTTTGAAAATTATTAATTTCTTATGATATAATATATATATCATGAGAAACTATAAAAAAGAATATACACAATATTCTGCAAAACCAAAACAAATAAAAGAAAGGGCTAGTAGAAATAAAGCAAGAAAAACGATGATAGATAAATATGGCTTTTCAAAATGTCAAAATAAAGATATAGATCATATAGATCACAATCCATTAAATAATAAAATAAGTAATTTACGAATAAGAAGTATTCATAGTAATAGGGCTGATAATAAAAACCTTTCAAAGTTTATTTGAAAGTTTTTATTCTTCATTTCAAGGAATAATTGTGATTTTTGTTAATCAATTAATATAATCGCTTTCTTACAACTGGATATTTTAATTTTAGTTTTATAACCTTCATCAACTAAATCGCCTAATTCATGTCCAGTTTTAATTCCAATTGGTAGCTCTGAACATATAAACCCATCTGTATGACATCTATAAATATTATTTTTATATGGCAACATTGTTTTAGCTATTAATTTACGTCCTGCAGCAATAAGAAATGGTTTTAATCTTGCAAACCCTGTCTTATATTGGTTATTATTATTTGCAGTCTCTATAATGGTTTCATCATTATTATAAGGTCTAATTGATATGATTTTGCAATCGGGCTTTAAGTATTGGATTTCACCTTTTTTATTAGCTGATACATGTATTTTGGTTGTATTGTGTTCAGATAATGCCCCCCATAATATATTTAAGATGCTTTTCGCTCTCTTTATTTTACTCTCTTTTAATGAAAAAAGTATATCCACGAATTCGGTAAATAATTCTGCACCTTGTAATAATTTATCTCTTGAATAATATAAAAAGTTGGCTGTCCCATCTTCAATTAAATTAATTGATAAACCTAATGATAAAGCATTAGATAAATCAATGTGCGTGTAAAAACATTTTCTATTAAATCTGAATAATTTATTTATAGAATCATCATTTGATTTCATTATATCGCACTTATATATTCCATATGAAAAAAAAGTTGAGTTCACAAATAGTTCATCTTGTGTTATGGTTTTAAATTCTCCACTTTTTATAGGAAATAAAATACTAGATTTCATAATACTTGGATACATTGACTTTATATCGTAATAAAATCCTGGTCCTTCATACACTCTTGCAAATGTAATAGAGCCAGTAGATGATTCACTAATCCAATCTGATTCAATTTGACCGATACGTTCAGCCTTAGGAATATATTTAGTATATTTGTCAAATAAATTCATGGCGGTTGTTTTATCATTACCAGTCTTAAATAAATCTATATGGCCTTTAGTCAAATTATTAAGTAATTTAGCATCCTTCATAAATATATCATAATTTTCTTTTAATGACAATTTCGCATCTGAACGATTAACTAATATATATTCTGTCTCCCAATCAAATATTTTGGCTCTTAATTCTTTTGAAATATATATTTCTTTTTCACCATCATAGCCAATAAATCTATTTTTATCATAAATAATCGGGTTTCGTCGTTTGAATGAAACATGTTTCTTATTATTTTTAGAATTTGCTTTATTATCTTCAATCGTATAATGACCATTTAATAATTTTAAATTAATGACTTTCATACTTTTAATCGTACTAATGTATGTATAATCACCAGATACATTAATTTGAAAACTTTTTAATTTTTTTTCAATTAATGGCATACATGAAATATCAATCTTATCATGAATATTTACTTTAAGATATAATTTTAAATCTATAGCAGTGTCCCAAGGTAATCTACTGTATAGTACACTTTTTAAAGCATTATATAAACAGTCATTATTTTTATCATCTGCTCCTCCTGATGTAGATGGCATTAATTGTGTTTCAATGAAATAAAATGCTACCTCATCATAATCATCCTGATCTTCTTCTTTGGAATATTCAGTTACATCATATAATCTTGCTTCATCACCAAAATTACCCATTCTACTACTGCGCCATCCGTAATCCGCTTTAACAGCTATAGTAAAAGAACCATCAACCCCATTATTCTTAAATTGTTTAGAAAGTTTTGTGCCTAATTCTGTGATTTCATCTTTGCTCATTTTTTGTTTAATAAGTACTTGCACAAATTTGTTGCCGTTGGACTTGTAGTTCAATTGTTTAATACTCTTTTTTTTATAATCGCTTAATAATCCTGTTGTTTTTAATAATATATTTTTGTTAAATGCATTAATTAAAGTTAATTCTTGGTTAAGCTTTTTCGCCTTAGCAATATCCTTCAAAGCAATACCTTTTTTAGTTTTATCTAAATTTTGGGTTAATTTTAGTTCATCAATAACTGATTTAATTTTTGCAGCATGGCCTGACTTTATTTTTAATTCCATTTTGTTTCTTGCAGTCTGAGATAGACCAGAAGTTTTTAAAAGATTTGTAGCTTCAGATATTAAATTAGCCTTGTCTTGTTTTTTCTTTGCATAATTAGAAAGTTCCATTATAGTATATTAT
>CAILTC010000029.1 GCA_903837025.1 uncultured Bacteroidota bacterium
AAAATTTTGTTTTTGAAAAATGGATATAATTTCCGAATAATAAAATCAACTTTTGTTTTTTGTAAAAAGGTATAAAGCCAAATCAGTTTTACAAATTTAGTGTCGATTTTTTCCTCTTGATAAAGTACAATTAAATTTTCTAAAGATTCTTTGGTTTTATTCAAATAGGCCAAATTATAGTCTATATCGCCATGTTCTATAGGATTGTCAATATGATTTACTTTCGATTTTAAAATACTTAATTGATAGGAAAGTTGAGTGTCATCATGACCATATTTTTTTAAATTCTTGTCGAACTTTACTTTGTTAAAAACATCTTTTTTTGATTAAAGTATTATTGAAAAGTAAGGATTGATAAGGTGTTTTTTTTCTGTTTTTGGCATTTTTGTCTTCAATGAATCTTCCGTATTTCCATCTTAATTTTTGATTGTTTGATGGGCATTTTTCAGGATGCAAACGACCACCATAAACAACATCAAAATCAAGTATATTTGAAATGTAATTTTGAATATAATCAGTAGAGATACAATTAGAATCGCCATCTATGAAAAGTAAATAATTGTATTTTGCTTTTTCGGCAAGCGAATTTCTATTTTCTCGATGAGCCAGATTTTGTGTTAAAGCAACAAAATTACAATTTGACAACGAATTTACTTTTTCATTAAAAATATTTAAACTCGAATTAGAAGCGTCGTCTTGGCACAATATTTCAAAATCAATCTCCGATTCCAAACATTGTTTATGTAATTCCGAAACTAAAGGAAATACATTGTAATTGTAAATTGGAATAAGTATGGAAAGCATTAGTTTGTTTTTTGAACTACTTCAAAAATTTTGGCATCTTCACATTTCAATGTTTTCGAAGGAAATTTCATTAACAAAGCATAATCGTGCGTCGCCATAATTACCGTTTTTCCGGTAGCGTTTATTTTTTTTAATACTTCAAGAACTTCGGTACTGGTTTGAGGATCAAGGTTTCCTGTAGGTTCGTCGGCAAGAATAAATTCAGGATTGTTGAGTAAGGCACGTGCAATTGCAACTCGTTGTTGCTCACCGCCAGAAAGTTGATGCGGCATTTGGTTGGCATATTCTTTCATTCCCACTTTATCAAGAACTTCATCAATTTTATTCTGAATTTCCTCTTTGTCTTCCCAGCCAGTGGCTTTCAATACAAATAGCATATTGTCTTTTACGGTGCGATCCGGAAGTAATTTGAAATCTTGAAAAACAAAACCAATTTTTCTTCTCAAAAACGGAATCTCATCTTCATCTAAAGCAGCCAAATTAAAATCTACAATTGTTCCTTCGCCTTCTTCTAAAGGTAAATCAGCATAAAGGGCTTTCATAAAACTACTTTTTCCAGAACCTGTTTTTCCGATGATATAAATAAATTCACCGTGATTTACTTCAAGATTTATATTAGATAAAATGGTTTTTCCTCCTTGGGCAATTGTTACATTTTTTAAAGACAATACAGGTTGTGACATAGTAAATTTGTTTATTGTGTAAAAGTAACAAGATAACGCTTGCATTCAAAATAAATTTCACCAATTACAGCGAATAACCCAAAAACAACCCTTTTTGATACAATCTCATTTAGGAGGTTTTCAAAATGTTTAAAAAGATGTTCATAATAAAAACG
>CAILTC010000030.1 GCA_903837025.1 uncultured Bacteroidota bacterium
AAGACTTTGGCAAAATATTTTGGATAACCATTTTTCCACCAGCCCACTTTTGTTTTATCCGGATAATAAATACCTGCAATATAACTTCCTTGAAAAGTTTCTCCCGTATAATTTTCTTCAAAATTAGCACGTTGTCCCATCGCACCGTTTCCAATGCTGAAAAGGCTTTCGGATGATTTTACGCTTTCTACATCAAATCCTTCTTCAATGATAGACCAATTGTCTGGTTTTATATAATCTTGGTTCATTTCTTTTTTTTATTTAAAAATTTAAAGATTGAAAAATTAAAAGATTGTTGTCATAATCTCCTTTTTTCAATTATTTAATTTTTCAATTATTTAATCTTTTAATAAATTATCAATAAAGCTTTTGTCTATTTCAGTAAAATCTTTAAATAGATATTTTGCTTCGTGTAAAGTTGCTGCTTCGCCAATTCCTACACTTACCATTCCGCCAATATTTGCTGCTTGTATTCCAGCTACAGAATCTTCAAAAACAATAGAGTCTTCGGGTTTTACACCCAATAATTTTGCTGCAAGCAAGAAAACTTCGGGATCTGGTTTTGCATTCGAAACATCGTTACCGTCAACAATAGCATCAAAATAGTCTAAAGTTCCTGTTTTTTCGAGAATAGGTCTTGCGTTTTTACTTGCTGAACCTAAAGCGATTAATTGCTTTTTTTCTTTCAAATATTTTAAAACCGGTAGTACTCCTATTAGGATTTCGCTTTCATCCATATCGACCAAATAGGACAAATAATTTTCGTTTTTCTCGAAAAGCCATTTGTTTTTGTCTTCTTGGGAAGCTTCTATTTTGCCTAATTCTAAGATAATATCAAGGGATCTCACACGGCTAACGCCTTTTAGTAATTCGTTGTGTTCGTGAGTAAATTCGATGGCTAATTCATCGGCTATTTTTTTCCAAGCTAAATAATGGTATTTAGCTGTGTCAACAATTACGCCGTCAAGGTCGAATATAAATGCTTTTGTATTCATTCAATTTTATAAATTATTTATTCTGTTTTTTCTTTTATTGAGGTGACTGCAATTCCGGCAATTATTAGAGAAATACCAGCTATTACAAGCATTAAAATAGCATCTCCTGTAAAAAGCCCTTTGTCGTTTGGTTCTAAACATTTTACGTTGGCATCATTGTAAAAGATCGCTCCTTTGTGAACGCCTAAAATGATTCCGCCTAATGTACCTGCAGCAATTTGAGGTATTGTTATGGTTCCGTTGAATAGTCCCATATATACACCCATTTTATCTGCTGGTAATGAACTTGAAAGCATGGCGTAAGGAATCGCTAAGATAGATGCCCAGGCAATTCCGACTCCTATCATAGATAAAAATAAATAATATTTATCATGGAAGAAATACATTGAGATTAACCCAATTCCACCCAAAATCAAAGAATAACTATAGGTTTTTTTACGGCCAATTGCTTTTGCGATAGATGGGATTGTAAAGGCATAAACAGCAGCTACGGCACTATAAAATCCAAATAATACACCTTGCCAGTTACCAGCTTCATTAAATGCTAAAGAATGCGGATCAAGAGCGGCAGTTCCCCATACTTGATTGGCAATGGCTCTTCCTGTGTAAACCCACATTAAAAATAAGGCAAACCAAGAGAAGAATTGCACTAAACCCAATTGCCAAAATATTTTTGGTGCCGTTTTAAGCAATTCAATAATATTTGTTTTTTCCTTAACTTCTGGTGAGTTTAAATCAATGTTATTGTATTGGGCATGTTCATTAGGTGCGTATTCTTTGGTTTTAAAAACAGTCCATAAAACACTTAATAATAAAACAGTACCCCCAATATAAAATGACCAAATTACAGAATCAGCTACTTTTTGACCTTCTGCAGGAACATTAGATACATCAAGCTTTGTTAAAATAAATGGCAATAGTGATCCAAATACAGCTCCAAAATTTATTAAGGCACTTTGAACAGAATAGCCCAGATTTTTTTGGTCATCATCAACCATATCACCAACTAAAGCTCTAAAGGGCTGCATAGTAATGTTAAAGGAAGTATCCATTAACAATAGCATAATTGCACCAAAAAGCAG
>CAILTC010000031.1 GCA_903837025.1 uncultured Bacteroidota bacterium
TCATTATTTTCTAAAACGGTATTATTAACGAATTATTATGATGAGTAAAAATATAGCTTTTAGTGATATTGTAAATAATAAATAATATAAATTTGCGTTTTGATTGTGTATTTCTCCTAAATGAGGAGACTCCGATAGATTTATTTAAAAAATATTGTTGCGGTTTAATGGTTAATTATTACATTGCACCTCTTAAATTATTACCTACTAAAGAGTATGAAAGTAAACAAAATTATGGGCTTACGATTGATGGTATCAATGATATTGATTGTTGGTCTTGCTAGTTGTAGTAAAAAATCTAGTTCGAATAAAGCGTCTAAAGCTACTGGTTGGAATGTAGATAGCAAAAAAGCTTCTGCAAAGTCTAAACAAGAAGCGGGACCAGGATTGGTTTTTATTGAAGGAGGAACTTTTACTATGGGTAAAGTTGAAGATGATGTTATGCATGATTGGAATAATACTCCAACACAACAGCATGTACAGTCTTTTTATATGGATGAGACAGAAGTTACCAATTCTATGTACTTAGAGTATTTAGATTGGTTAAAAAAAGTGTTTCCTCCAATCGAAGCAAATTATAAAAGTATTTATGAAGGGGCTTCACCAGATACATTGGTTTGGAGAAATAGATTGGGTTATAATGAAACGATGACCAATAATTATTTAAGACATCCCTCTTATGCGAATTATCCTGTTGTGGGAGTGAACTGGATTCAAGCAGTTGAATTTAGTAAATGGAGAACTGAAAGGGTAAATGAAGCGCTATTGGAGAAAAATGGGTATCTTAAAAAGAATGCAAAAACACAAGATGTATCAGCTGAAAGTAACTTTGATACTGAAACGTATTTGAATTCTCCAACACTTGCTTTTGGTGGTAAAAAAGATGTTGTTTTAGCAGGAAAAAAAGGAGCAAGAAAAACAACAAGTTCAGGTAAAGGTGGTAAAGCCGTTGCTGCAACTAATGTATATGCGCAAAGATCTTCTGGAATTTTACTTCCGGAATATAGACTACCTACTGAAGCAGAATGGGAATATGCAGCAGCAGCAGCAGTTGGTCAAAGAGAATACAACATTTATAAAGGTCAGAAAAAATACCCTTGGTCTGGAAGCTATACTCGTTCTGGAAAAAGACAAACAAAAGGAGATCAATTGGCCAATTTCAAACAAGGAAATGGTGATTATGGTGGAATAGCAGGATGGTCTGATGACGGTGCTGATATCACTAATAAAGTAAAAAGTTATCCTGCAAATGATTTTGGTTTGTATGATATGGCTGGTAATGTTGCCGAATGGGTTCTTGATGTTTATAGACCTATTATTGATAATGAAGGGAATGATTTTAATTATTTTAGAGGAAATAATTATACCAAAAATAAAATTGGTAAAGATGGTAAAGTTGAACTAGTTACTAAAGATAATATTGAGTATGAAACTTTAAGTAATGGAAAAAAAGTTGCTAAGAGTTTCCCTGGACAAATTGTTCAAGTTCCGGTTGATGAGAATGAAACTTATTTAAGACAAAATTTTGATAAGAGTGATAACAAAAATTATAGAGATGGTGATATGCAATCATCTAAATATTTTGGTTTGTCTGATTCAGGAACTGATTCTAAAAAAGGAAAAGAAGAGAAAGACATGTATAATTCTCCAAAACATAATGTTACCACAGACAGTTTAGGGAATATGGTGAGAAAATACGATAAATCTAATAAAAGAACTACTTTGATAAATGATAATATTAGAGTGTATAAAGGAGGTTCTTGGAGAGATAGAGCGTATTGGTTGGATCCTGCACAAAGAAGATACTTTCCGCAAGATATGGCTACAGATTATATTGGATTTAGATGTGCAATGTCTAGAGTTGGACCAAAATCTGAAAAGAATAAATCAGCACGAAACAAAAAATAATTTTTTATATAATAAAAATAAAAGCCCTTTGATTAGGGCTTTTATTTTTTCTAATATTTTTCAAATGGACATCACAAACATCCATAATTTATTTTTGAAATGTAATTCGGTTTCTATTGATACGCGAAAAATTGTACCGACTTCATTATTTGTAGCCATAAAAGGGGATAATTTTGATGCGAATACTTTTGCAAAGGAAGCTTTAGAAAAAGGAGCTTCTTATGTAATAATTGATAACAAGGATTACTACATTGACCAAAGAACGATACTGGTTGAAAATAGTTTAACTACACTTCAAGAATTAGCAAAATTTCATCGAAACTATTTGAAGTTGCCTATAATCGCGCTTACAGGAAGTAACGGAAAAACGACTACCAAAGAGCTTATAAATGCAGTTCTTTCTAAAAAATATGTTACAAAAGCTACCGTTGGTAATTTAAATAATCATATTGGAGTTCCTTTGACATTGTTGTCTTTTGGTACTCAAACTGAAATTGGTATTGTTGAGATGGGTGCTAACCATAAAAAAGAAATTGAATTTTTATGTGAATTGGCTCAGCCTGATTATGGCTATGTCACGAATTTTGGCAAAGCACATTTAGAAGGTTTTGGTGGAGTAGAAGGCGTTATAGAAGCTAAGAGTGAAATGTATAAGTACCTTTTAGAAAATAAAAAAATGGCTTTTGTTAATCTTGAAGATCTGATTCAGGTAACTAAAACTAAAAATTTGAAATCATATTCTTTTGGCATAAATAATGCAACTGCAGATGTTGTTATTCTGTCGGTAAAAGCAAATCCATTTGTCGAAATACACTATTCGGATAAAGTAATTTCGACTCATTTAATAGGTCTTTATAATTCGAATAACATCAATGCTGCTCTTGCTATGGGTACGTATTTTGGTGTAGAAGATGCGGCTATTAAAGAGGCTTTAGAAAATTATATTCCTGAAAACAATAGATCACAACTTATTTCTAAAGGAACAAACCAAATTATTCTAGATGCTTATAATGCCAATCCGAGTAGTATGGCTGTTGCTATTGAAAATTTTGTTCAGTTGGACAATGCAAACAAGATCCTGATTTTAGGAGACATGTTTGAGTTGGGAAAAGACAGTCTTAAAGAGCATAAGGCAATTGTAGATTCGCTTTTGAATGAGGATACAATTAGTTGTCATTTTATTGGGAAATATTTTTATTTTAATAAAACTCAAAAAAACAACTATCATTTTTATGAAAATTTTGATGCTTTTTCGGATTATTTGAAAGGGGAAACTATCGAAAACAGTTCAATTCTTATTAAAGGTTCAAGAGGAATGACTTTAGAAAGAACCTTGCAGCTGTTGTAATGATTCGGATATAAATACAAAAATGCCATCGTTTAGATGGCATTTTTTAGTTTTAGATGCTCATTAAAAATCCGATTAGGTTTTCTTTCTTGGTCA
>CAILTC010000032.1 GCA_903837025.1 uncultured Bacteroidota bacterium
GACGGATTGTATGCGATGATATTTAATATAAGGACCTACTAAAAGAAGGGATTGACTTCTTCTAATTTCATTTCGTGTGTTAGCACGGTGTTTTTCATAGCACTTAAAAAATATTAACCTTAAATTTAAAGTAAATGAAATATAGACAAACAAAGCCAGGAGGATTTTCATTAATTTTTGGACCTATAATATTTATTGCTGGTATTATTGAAAGAGAACCTACAGCTATTATAATAGGTATAGCTTTAATTATTGGTGCTTATTTTCTATTGAAAGATTAGTGATTTTAGCCTTCAATATTGTATGAATACTTTCGTGTGAAAGTTAATGATTGGCAAAGTAAAAGTGTGTGGTAAAAGATTTACTATCTCAAACAATTAAAGAATATGAACCTAATTGATTAAAAAAATTAGTATATCTGCTTTTTCAGCATGGATTGGAATTATTGCTTCGCTAGTTCGGCTTTCAGCCTCGCGTGCGGAATAAAGCTCCTAAAAAATAAAAAAATTAGAATTACCGGGATTAGTTTCCCAAAACAAACACAAATAAACCAAAATAGGGAAGGGATTGTCTATTTTAAAAAAGAAGTAAGCTTATGTATGTAGTAAAAAGAGATGGCCATAAAGAGCCTGTAATGTTCGATAAGATTACGGATAGAATAAAAAAATTATGTTACGGCTTGAACGGTTTGGTAGAACCGGTAAAAGTGGCGATGCGTGTGATTGAAGGTTTGTATGATGGAGTTTCGACTTCAGAATTGGATAATCTTGCTGCCGAAACTGCGGCTTCAATGACGATTTCGCATCCTGATTATGCACAATTAGCTGCGCGAATAGCTATTTCTAATTTGCATTCGAATACAAAAAAATCTTTCTCGGAAACAATGAACGAAATGTTTCATTATGTAAATCCAAGAAATGGTCAGGAAGCGCCACTGCTTTCGGAAGAGGTGCATAAAGTAATTATGGAAAATGCCGAATTCTTGGATTCGCACATTATATACAATAGAGATTTTAACTACGATTATTTTGGTTTTAAAACCTTGGAACGTTCTTATTTATTGAGAATAAACGGAAAAATTGTAGAACGTCCGCAGCACATGTTGATGCGTGTTTCGGTCGGAATTCATTTAGATGATCTAAAATCGGTGATAGAAACGTACGACTTAATGTCGAAAAAATTCTTCACACATGCTACACCAACATTATTCAACGCGGGAACTCCAAAGCCACAGATGTCGTCTTGTTTTCTTTTGGCGATGCAAGACGACAGTATTGACGGGATTTATGATACGTTGAAACAAACGGCTAAAATCTCACAATCGGCAGGAGGTGTAGGGCTTTCTATTCACAATGTTCGTGCAACAGGATCTTATATTCGTGGTACAAATGGTACTTCGAATGGGATTGTACCCATGTTAAGAGTTTTTAACGATACCGCTCGTTATGTAGATCAAGGGGGTGGAAAACGTAAAGGAAGCTTTGCGATTTATATCGAAACTTGGCATGCTGATATTTTTGAATTTTTGGATTTAAAAAAGAACACCGGAAAAGAGGAAATGCGCGCCAGAGATTTATTCTTCGCTATGTGGACATCCGATTTGTTCATGAAACGCGTGCAGGAAGATACCACATGGACGCTTATGTGTCCGAATGAATGTCCAGGTTTGTATGACGTTTACGGCGAAGAATTTGAAGCCATGTACATCGATTATGAAACGCGTGGTAAAGGTCGAAAAACCATCAAAGCACGTGAATTATGGGAGAAAATTCTAGAATCTCAAATTGAGACTGGAACGCCTTATATGTTATATAAAGATGCAGCCAACAGAAAATCGAATCAGAAAAATCTAGGAACCATTCGTTCGTCGAATTTGTGTACCGAGATTATGGAATACACATCGAAAGATGAAATAGCTGTTTGTAATCTTGCCTCGATATCATTACCAATGTTTGTGAGTCACGGAAAATTTGACCACAAATTATTGTATAAAGTAACCAAACAGGTAACGAGAAATTTGAACAAAGTAATCGACAGAAATTTTTATCCAGTAATCGAAGCCGAAAACTCGAATATGCGTCATCGTCCTGTAGGTCTTGGAGTTCAAGGTCTAGCCGATGCTTTTATCCTATTGCGTTTGCCGTTTACGAGCGATGCAGCTAAAAAGTTGAATCAAGAAATTTTCGAGACCTTATATTTTGCAGCTGTAACCGCATCGATGGAAATGGCAAAAGAAGAAGGACACTATTCTACCTTTAAAGGTTCGCCAATTTCGCAAGGAGAATTTCAATACAATCTTTGGGGTCTAAAAGACGATGAGCTTTCTGGCCGATGGGATTGGGCTTCGTTGCGTAAAGAAGTGATGGAACATGGTGTTCGTAATTCACTTTTGGTAGCGCCAATGCCAACTGCTTCGACTTCACAAATTTTGGGTAATAACGAAGCTTTCGAACCTTATACTTCAAATATCTATACAAGACGTGTGCTTTCGGGCGAATTTATCGTGGTAAATAAACATTTACTCGAAGATTTAGTAAAACTTGGTTTGTGGAATGAAACGTTGAAACAGGAATTAATGCGAAAAAATGGTTCGGTTCAAGAGCTAGATATTCCGCAAGATTTGAAAGAATTATACAAAACCGTTTGGGAAATGTCTATGAAAGATATCATTGATATGTCACGTCAACGCGGTTATTTTATTGACCAATCGCAATCGTTGAACTTGTTTATGCAAGATGCTAATTATTCAAAATTAACATCGATGCACTTCTACGCTTGGCAATCTGGGTTGAAAACTGGAATGTATTATCTGAGAACCAAATCTGCGGTAGATGCTATTAAATTTACCTTGAACAACGACAAAAAAGTGGAGCCAATTGAAGTTAAAGAGCAAGTTGCCCAACCATTGCAACCTATTGCTGTTTTGAATGAAGCTGTTGAGATGTCTGCAGATGAATACAGAGCAATGATCGAATTGGCTAGAAATGCTGGTCCAGAAGATTGCGAAATGTGTGGATCTTAGTGAATTAAAAAATTTTAATTAAAAAAAACAGCTGTCAATAATTTGGCAGCTGTTTTTTTTAGGAGCTATTTCCCGCTTTACGCTATATCTTTTACAAAGCTTCCAGCCTTCAAAAGGATGGAAGCTTTGTAAAAGGATACCGCTGCAATCAGGGCTATTTTCTCAATTATATCGAGGGGATTTCATAAATAATTCACTATATTTGAGGTAGTTAATCCTTCAAAATACATTTTTCATAATAATCAAAATACCTCAAAAAATGGAAAATAATAAATTTATTATCACAGATGATTTGGTCGCTTCTCGGGAGCAGCGTTTTATGAATTTCATTCTTGATTTTCTAATTGTATATGTTATTTGGCTTGCCGTTGGGACAACGGTTATCATCATTGGCGAAATATCCGGAATTTATGCTCTGTCTAATTGGGCGGAATCGACAACAACCTACGAGAAACTATTTTTTTTGATTATCATTATGTTTTCATATTACTTCTTGACCGAAATGTTTTTCTCTAGAACCTTTGCCAAATATTTTTCTAAAACAATTGTAATTACAAAAGACGGACTAAAGCCAGGATTCAATGCGATTTTGATACGAACCTTAACTCGGTTTATTCCTGTTGAATGTCTTACTTTTTTGGGTGTTAATGTTCGTGGTTTGCATGATTTATTTTCGGATACTTATGTTGTTCGCAAACATGAATTCAATAAAAAAAAGGGAGTCGTTTTTTTTCCTTAAATAAATTCGAAAAGATAAGGATCAGCCGTCATTTTTGATGGCTGTTTTTATTTTAAACAAATCCTTTTTATCTATATTCGCTTATTCAAAAAAAATCCAAAAGACAACAATGAACTGGGAACAACTTTTATCACTACGTCGTCAAGGCGACACCGGCAAACGATTACGAATAGAGCAAGACGATACGCGTTTGGGTTTTGAGGTAGATTATGACCGAATTATTTTCTCATCGGCATTTCGAAGTTTACAGGATAAAACGCAGGTTATACCGCTTTCTAAAACTGATTTTGTACATACGCGATTAACGCATAGTTTAGAAGTTTCAGTTGTTGGGCGTTCTATTGGACGATTAGTAGGCAAGAAAATCATCGATAAACATCCTCATTTGGCAGCGGTTCACGGTTTTCAACCAAATGATTTCGGTGCGATTGTAGCTGCAGCTTCATTGGCGCACGACATAGGAAATCCGCCTTTTGGACATTCTGGAGAAAAAGCGATAGGCGAATATTTTTCTATCGGAAACGGGCGACAATACAAAGAACAATTATCAGCCAAAGAATGGCAGGATTTGATCGATTTTGAAGGGAATGCCAACGGTTTTTCAGTCCTTACGGCTAGTCGATCAGGTGTTTTAGGTGCCCTTAGGCTTACTTATGCGGTTTTAGGTGCGTTTATGAAATACCCTAAGGAAAGTTTGCCTAAAAAACCAACGCAAAATATCGCCGACAAAAAATATGGTTTCTTTCAATCGGACAAAAAATTCTTCGATGAGGTAGCTTTAGAGCTGGGAATGATTCCCAATAAAGACGGAAATGATATTGGTTTCGAAAGACATCCTTTGGCTTATTTAGTCGAGGCTGCCGATGATATTTGTTATACCATTATCGATTTTGAAGATGGAATTAATCTAGGTTTAGTTTCGGAAGATTTTGCTTTAGAATATTTGATAAAATTAGTAAAAGACAGTATTGACACTTCTAAATACAACACTTTAACCACGAAGGAAGATCGAATTAGCTATTTACGTGCTTTGGCAATTGGGAGTTTAATAAACGATGCTGTAAAGGTTTTTATCGAAAATGAAGAAGCTATTTTGCAAGGTAGATTTCCTTACGCCTTGACGGATAAAAGTAAGTATAAAGTTCAAATGGACGACATCATAAAATTAAGTGTCAAAAATATCTATCAAAGTCGCGAAGTAATCGAAAAAGAGATTGTTGGTTATCAAATCATTCAAACTTTATTAGATAAATTCATCACCGCTTTTAACAATAAATTCAACGGAAATGCTTCTAATTATGACAAGTTATTGTTGAATATGTTGCCCGAAAAATTCCTTGAGGAAAAAGAAGATTTGTATAGTAGACTGTTACATATTTGTCATTATGTTTCTCTTTTGACCGATGGAAATGCGCTTGAGTTATACGATACAATTAACGGTAGAAAAACGAATTGAAATTAGAAAGTATAGGTTAGACCTACGCCTAGAATTTGTTTAAGTTGGATTTTAGGTCCCATAACTACTTGTTCGCCGTTAATTTCTTTCGCTGTTTTTATGTCATCATCATAAATAATATGTGTGCCAATGTTTGCTTTAACATACTGATTTACAATCAAATCAAATTTTAACTCCCAATCTACATCAATATTTCCAAATTTATTGATGTAATCGGAGTATAAACTCAATCGGTTTTCCATAGTAATGTTTTTAACGACTTCCTTTTTATACGAACTAGTGACTAAAAACCCAAGTTCGGTTTTTGATCTTGCTCCTTCTGAAATTAAATTTCCCGCTAAATCATATTCTGCTTTAGTTACACCAAAAGCACCTTGGTTGGCCAAATTTTGATCTAGAACCAATGTGTTTTTCATTGTTAAAGGAGAAATATAAATATCAAGTTTCTTTTTCTTGTTGAAATATTCTGCTCCAACTCCAAGGAAAGTATAGGCTGGTGCAAAAGGTCTTGAAATAGCAGGACTTGTGATTGGATAATTATACCCATTGGCAAATTGCGTGTTGAAATTGAATTTTGCAGAATGATACCAATTCGACAAAGTGTCTTTTCTATAGCCAAAGGTCGAGGTAAATCGGATGGCGTCATCCGACTTTCGTACTTCGTAACCATCTTGTTTGTTTACACCATATCGAATGATTAATTCATTGAACCATTTGCTTTTTTCAAGAGTACGTGTTCTCGTAAACTCGCCTTTTATTAATCCTGAAATAGAGCTTACACCTCCAGCATTCCAATTCGAAAAGGAGATTTCATTCATGTCAAAACCTATCATATTTTTTCTTGACCAATGGGATGTGTTGGGTGGTTTTCTATATCGAAATTTTGCTATTACTAACACTGCAGGTGTTGATATAGCCATTGTTGCAGGTTTGAATTCTATTGTTAAAGGAGCTATTTGCGTTTCTTGAGAAAAACCATTTATAGAGAACGTTAATAAAAATAGCAGTAAGCTGAATTGTAATAATTTCATTTTTGACGATTAAGTTGATAAATGCAAAAATAAACTTTCAATAGTTTGAAAATAAAGTTGATAAACTCTTAACGTCAATATTACAATATTGTTGTTGTTGTTCAATAGTTCCTTGTTCGATAAATTCATCCGGTATTCCCAGAACTTTTACTTTTGAATTATAGTTATTTTGCGAAGCAAACTCTACAATAGTCGTGCCAAACCCCCCTTTTATAACTCCATCTTCAATAGTAATTATTTTTTCATATTTTTTAAAAATGCGGTGTACTAATTCTTCGTCCAAGGGTTTTACAAAAGCAAAATCATAATGAGCAATAATTTTTGGATTATTCATTTTGGCTATGGCCAAAGTTACATTGTTGCCAATAGTTCCGTTAGATAAAACGGCTATTTTTGAACCTTCTTTGAGACAATTCGCTTTGCCAATTTCTAGTTTTTCGTATGGTTTTTGCCAATCTATAATTTGACCACGGCCACGAGGATAGCGAATCGCAATAGGATGATTTAATCCTAATTGTGCGGTATATAAAATGTTTCGCAACGCAATTTCATTCAACGGCGAATACACGATCATATTAGGAATGCAACGTAAATAAGCGATGTCAAAAATACCGTGATGCGTTGCCCCATCTTCGCCAACTAAACCCGCTCGGTCTAAACAAAAAATAACCGGTAAATCTTGTAAAGCCACGTCGTGTATGACTTGGTCATAAGCGCGTTGTAAAAAGGTGGAATAAATATTGCAAAAAACAACCATTCCTTGCGTTGCCATTCCTGCCGATAATGTTACGGCATGTTGTTCGGCAATCCCAACGTCAAAAGCGCGTTTTGGGAGCGCCTCCATCATAAATTTCAAGGAACTTCCTGATGGCATGGCGGGTGTGATTCCAATAATTTTTTCATTGGCTTTGGCCAAATCCAAAACGGTTAAACCAAAAACATCTTGGTATTTTGGAGGTAGATTCTCTTCTGATTTTGGGTGAATTTCTCCTGTATTGGCGTCGAATTTTCCGGGTGCATGGTATTTTACTTGATCGTCTTCGGCTTGTTGTAGGCCTTTACCTTTTGTGGTAATAATGTGAAGAAATTTAGGGCCTTTTACTTTTTTTAGTCTTTTTAATTCTTGGATTATTGCAAAAATATCGTGTCCGTCGATGGGTCCAGAATAATCAAAATTCAAGGACTTAATCATATTATTCTTCTTCGGATTTTTTCCTTCTTTTACGGCGGTGAGATAATTTTTCAAAGCGCCAACGCTTGGGTCAATGCCAATGGCGTTGTCGTTGAGAATGACCAATAAATTAGCATCGGTAACGCCGGCGTGATTTAATCCTTCGAATGCCATTCCCGATGCGATGGAAGCATCACCGATAACTGCTATATGGTGTTTTTCGAAATCGCCTTTCAAATTAGAAGCTATCGCCATGCCTAATGCTGCTGAAATAGAAGTGGAGGAATGGCCTACGCCAAAAGCATCATAAACACTTTCGCTTCTTTTTGGGAAACCAGAAATACCATTCAATTGTCTATTCGTATGGAAATTTTCTCTTCTTCCCGTCAAAATTTTATGTCCGTAAGCTTGATGACCCACATCCCAAATTAATAAATCTTCGGGTGTGTTAAATACATAATGCAAGGCAATTGTGAGTTCTACAACGCCAAGGCTTGCTCCGAGATGACCTTCTTTTGTGGCGACAATAGCAATAATAAAATCACGCAATTCTTGGGCAACTTGAGGAAGTTGGGCCTCATCGAGCTGGCGTATATCAGTTGGATTGTTGATGTGTTGAAGTAAGTTGCTTTTCATTAGAATTTAAAAAGCGAATTTACGGTTTTAAATTGAAATCTGTTTTTATAAACGAGTTCTCTTTTTATAGCTAACACTTGAATATTTATAAACAAATTCGTATAAAAATAAAATTATTCTATATATTTGAAAGAATATTACCAATTTAACACTTTAAATTATGAAATACATTGCCAAAAACCTCGCAATTATGGCTATTTTTATGACGATTGCTAATTGTGCCAATGAAAATCTTGGTGTATTAAATCAGGATGTGTCTGTCGTTAATGCTAAAAAATGGTTTGACCTTAATAAGCCAAGTCTGATAGTGCTAGATTATACCCAAACCATAGATTGGACGAATGCCATTGTAACTAATGGAGATAATGGTATTATTGTAGAAGTTCCTCTTATACTCAAAGGCACTATTACTGCTAAAGTGGGCGATGACAAATCATATAAAACATACAATAGAATTATGTTTATTGCAGATAAGTAAGAAAATTATAAAGCATATCACGTGCTCATTACAACAAATGACATTACATTTGACAACAATAGTAATAAGTGTAATTTTTATAAACTTAGCGATAATTTTAATGGATACATAACCGTTATAAATGTAAAAAAAGAAATTACTGATTTTAATACCGTTTTAGCCAAAGATATTTTACCAATTGCAAAAACAGGGAAGTTGGCACTTGCGCCTACTGATATTACTTGTTTATATTTTGGTTCATTTGATGGAGATGGATTTTTTACCCCTATATATGAAGTAGGTTGTTTTGGAGGAGGGGGAGGTGGTATTAGTACTAGTGCCACTGGATATAGTGGTGGTGGTGGAAAAGGTACTACTGTGCCTGATCCAAGCGCAACTGTTGAAATTGTTGTTATTGGACCGTCAAATGTAATTTCTAATTTAAATGATTATTTAAAATGCTTCGACTTAACGCTAGGAGCAACACTTACAATTTATGTAGACCAACCCACTATAAATAGCCCTGATTCTTGGTCTGGTACTGTCACAAACCCGAATGTTGGACATACATTTATTGCAATTCAACAGGGAAATATAAGAAGGGTGTTTGGCTACTATCCTAGGGATAGTGTAAATCCTTATTCTTCCCCTTCAGGTCCTTCAGCATTTGGAAATGATCAAGGTCACATATTTGATGTTGCTTTGGCAATTCCGATTAATGCAAGTCAGTTACAAACTGTTATAAGTGCTAGCACCAACACTGTTTCCTCAACTTATAATTTAAATACATTCAACTGTACTGATTTTGGGATTAAAATTGGAAATCTATTAGGATTAAATTTGCCAGATTCATATGGGACATGGCCTGGAGGTGGAGGAAGCAATCCAGGACAATTCGGACAATATATGAGAACGATGTTATTGCCTGCTAATGCAATTAGACAAACAACGAGTACTAATTCAGCTCCAAACACTGGGGTTTGTAATTAAAAAATTATGAAAAAATATATCTTTATTTTAGTTTTTATTATTTTTATTTGCACTTTGATTTTATATCCTTCATCCGAGAAGAAATTACTTAAGAATTTTGCTGATGACACAATAAATGACAACGTTAGCATTGAAAAAATTATCGAAAAATACATTGTTTGTGATGAAAAAGCAATACTAATGACTACTATTCAATTAGAATTCGTTAGAGCAGAATATAAAAAGCACCCCTCTGAAATTTGTATTTATAGCTATGAAGAAGCCAAAAAAGAAGGCAAGGAAATTAAAGGAATTGTTTGCGATAACTATGACAAGGTTTATTTCATCTATTTTAACGACAAATTATACTTGACCCTCTTATTAAATAAAAATTCGAAAATCATTGCTATTTCTACTTTAAACAAAGGAGGTGCAAGGTTTTTTATGAAAACAGATGGGGGAAAATGACAATAGCAAAACAGTGGTTTCTAAAAAAAGAAGCCTCTGTTTTTTTTAGTACGTTATTAATAATCGCCTCAAAATAGTATTTTTGCCGTATGGAAAACCCTTTCACCGATGAATATTTTATGAAAAGAGCTTTGCAAGAGGCAGAAATGGCTTTTGAAAAAGATGAAATTCCTGTGGGTGCTGTAATTGTAATCGACAATAAAGTCATTGCCCGAGGTCATAATCTTACCGAAATGCTCAATGATGTTACCGCTCATGCCGAAATGCAAGCCATTACTGCCGCTGCCAATTTTTTGGGAGGTAAATATTTAACCGGTTGCACGCTTTATGTCACGCTTGAACCTTGCCAAATGTGTGCTGGCGCTTTGTACTGGAGTCAAATTTCTAAAATTGTATTTGGAGCCAGCGATGAAAATCGAGGTTTCGAGAAAATGGGAACCCAATTACATCCGAAAACTACGGTTGTCCGTGGAGTCTTGGCCGAAGAAGCTTCGGAATTGATGAAGCGTTTTTTTGCGAAGAAAAGAAAATAGTTATTTGTAAACGAATTCCCTAGCCTAGATAGAAGCGGAAATCCTTTATTGTTTTTCTTTAAAACAATAAAGATTGCAACGGATAGCTGGAAATAGCTCCTAAAAAAAAGACACAAAAAAACCGCCAATCTCACGAAAGGCGGTTTTTATTTTATTCTTTAATAGCACTTCCTTTTTTGTCGTAGAAGTGATATTCTAGATACGTGTAAGCGTCACGTGGTATGATTTTTACCCATTTTTTATGTTCAAAAAACCATTTTGAACGTATTGATGGAAAACCTTTGGTAAGGTATGCGGCCACAAATGGGTGTACATTAAGCACAACTTCAGAGTGGGATTTTATTATGTTTTCTAGATCTAAGGCGATTTTGTCAATGATTTGAATTGGCGCTTCAATTTCGCCTTCAATATTGTTGGGATCTTCTTCTCTAGTTTTAATGTTGACTTCCGGTCTTACTCTTTGTCTGGTAATTTGAACGAGTCCAAATTTACTAGGAGGTAAGATTTTGTGTTTTGCTTTATCATCGCTCATTTCTTCTCTAAGGAAGTCGAACAATACTTTTCGATTTTCGGGATTTCCCATATCGATAAAATCAATAACGATTATTCCGCCCATGTCTCGTAGACGTAATTGTCTGGCGATTTCGGCTGCAGCAATCATGTTGACTTCCATGGCAGTATCTTCTTGGTTCGATGCTTTATTAGAACGGTTTCCGCTATTTACGTCGATAACGTGCAAAGCTTCAGTGTGTTCGATAATAAGGTAAGCACCTTTACTCATGGAAACTGTTTTTCCAAAGGAGGTTTTGATTTGTCTCTCTATGTTGTATTTCTCGAAAATTGGAGTGTCATTGGATTGATAAAACTTAACAATCGATGTTTTCGAAGGGGCTATTTCTTGTAAATAGTCCTTGGTTTGGTTGTACAACTCTTCATCATCTATTTGAATACCGCTGAAGGTATCGTTGAAGACATCTCTTAATATTGATGAAGCTCTATTGAGCTCTCCTAATACTTTTGACGGATGATGAGCGGTTGGTAATTTTTTACACATTGCAGTCCATCTGCTAAGCAGGTTCTGCAAATCTTTTTCTAATTCGGCTGTATTTTTGCCTTCGGCTACTGTGCGAACAATAACACCAAATCCTTTTGGTTTGATGGATTGTACAAGTTTTTTCAAGCGATCCTTTTCTCTTTTGTCTTCTATTTTTTGAGAAATAGAAACACGGTCAGAAAACGGAACCAAAACAATAAATCTTCCGGCAAGAGAAAGCTCAGCGCTAATTCTAGGTCCTTTTGTAGATATTGGTTCTTTGACAACTTGTACTAAAATAGATTGATTGGCATTGATAATTTCGGTAATCGAGCCATCTTTGTCTATTTCTTTTTCAAACTGGAAGGTTTTTAGGGAGAAATCTTTTAATTTACCTGCGCTTACAAGTTTTATGAATTTCAGTTGGGAAGCTAGATTAGGACCTAAATCATGATAATGTAAAAAGGCATCTTTTTCGAAGCCTACATTTACAAAAGCAGCATTGAGTCCGGCAACGGGTTTTCTTATTTTGGCAATAAAAATATCGCCAACTTGGAAGTTGCTTTTTTCTTCTTCTTTGTGTAATTCAATTAGTTTTCCATCTTTTAATAAGGCAAAATCTACCGCTTCAGAACTTGATCTAATGATTAATTCTTTATTCACGATGTAAATTTTTATCCGCACTTTCAGCTTTCAGCTTTCGGCTTTCAGCTTTCAGATTTTGTAATTACAAAATCTTCTAACTTCTAACTTCCAACTTCCAACTTCGGTAAGGATGGATTAAACAATAATTTTAACAGGTATTGAACCCGGATGGAAATTCAGGTAGCCGGTAGCAGTTTTCAAGCAGCAGTAAATACTGCAATCTGAATTCTGTAATCTGCAATCTGTTTTCCAAATTTCAATGAACGGTTAAAAAGAAAAAAGTAGTTTAAAACTACTTTTTCTTCTTGTGACGGTTAGCTCTCGCTCTTTTTTTGCGTTTGTGCGTTGCTACTTTATGTCTCTTTCTTTTTTTACCACTTGGCATAATAGTTGGTGATTTTGTGATTAATAATTTTGTTATTTTGCTTCGTTATTTACTTTTACTCCTTCAACAAAAACTTTTGCAGGTTTGAAAGCAGGAATATTGTGTGCTGGTATTTTGATCGTGGTATTTTTTGAAATATTTCTTCCTGTTTTTTCAGCTCTTGTTTTTACAATAAAACTTCCAAATCCTCTTAAATATACATTATCCCCAGTCTCTAATGAACTTTTTACTTCTGTCATAAAGGTCTCCACTGTTGCTTGAACATCTCCTTTTTCAAGACCTAATTTTTCTGC
>CAILTC010000033.1 GCA_903837025.1 uncultured Bacteroidota bacterium
CCAAGAGATGAAATCAAACCAATGTTTGGTCCCTCTGGAGTTTCAATCGGACATAAACGTCCGTAGTGCGTATAGTGAACGTCACGAACCTCAAAACCTGCTCTTTCACGAGAAAGTCCACCTGGTCCTAGTGCTGATAATCTTCTTTTGTGCGTAATCTCGGCAAGTGGATTCGTTTGATCCATAAACTGAGACAACTGGTTCGTACCAAAGAAAGAGTTGATTACTGATGATAATGTTTTAGCATTAATCAAATCAATAGGTGTAAACACCTCGTTATCTCTAACGTTCATTCTCTCGCGAATAGTTCTAGCCATACGAGCCAAACCTACACCAAATTGTTGAGACAATTGCTCACCAACGGTTCTAACACGACGGTTTGACAAGTGATCAATATCATCAATATCTGCTTTCGCATTGATTAATTCGATCAAATATTTAACTATCGTAATGATATCTTCTTTGGTAAGCACTTGCTTTTCCATTGGAGTATCAAGACCCAGTTTTTTGTTTATTCTATAACGACCTACTTCACCTAAGTTGTAACGTTGGTCAGAGAAAAACAATTTATCTATAATACCACGAGCAGTTTCTTCATCAGGCGGTTCTGCGTTACGCAATTGTCTGTAGATATGCTCAACAGCTTCTTTTTCAGAGTTTGTTGGATCTTTTTGTAACGTGTTATGAATGATAGAATAATCAACTTGATTATTATCTTCTTTATGCAACAAAATAGATTTAACGTTAGAATCAATGATTTCTTCCACATTATCTTTGTCGATAATAGTATCTCTATCAAGGATTATTTCGTTACGTTCGATAGAAACAACTTCGCCAGTATCTTCATCCACGAAATCTTCATGCCATGTATTAAGAACACGAGCAGCTAATTTTCTACCAATATATTTTTTAAGTCCTGTTTTAGAAACTTTAATTTCTTCTGCAAGGTCAAAAATTTCAAGGATATCCTTGTCTCTTTCGAAACCAATTGCACGGAATAAAGTAGTTACAGGTAATTTTTTCTTTCTATCGATATAAGCGTACATTACACTATTGATATCGGTTGAAAATTCTATCCAAGATCCTTTAAAAGGAATTACTCTGGCAGAATATAATTTAGTTCCATTTGCATGGAATGATTGTCCGAAGAAAACCCCTGGAGAACGGTGTAATTGAGAAACTACAACGCGCTCGGCACCATTGATAACAAAAGTACCACTTGGAGTCATATAAGGAATTGTTCCTAGATAAACATCTTGAACTATAGTTTCAAAATCTTCGTGCTCAGGATCTGTACAATATAGTTTTAATCTTGCTTTTAAAGGCACACTATAAGTAAGGCCTCTCTCAATACATTCTTGAATTGTGTAACGTGGTGGATCTACAAAGTAATCAAGGAACTCCAATACAAAGTTATTTCTAGTATCTGTAATTGGAAAGTTCTCCATGAAGGTGTTATATAGACCTTCGTCGCCTCTTTCGTCAGATTTGGTTTCCAATTGGAAGAAATCCTTAAACGATTTAACCTGAACATCTAGAAAATCTGGATAGTCAGGAATGTTTTTTGTAGAGGCAAAATTCAATCTTTCAGTCTGATTTGTTATCATCTATGGACAAAATTTTGATTAAAAAAAGTAATTTTTTGTGTAAAACACTATTATTTATAAAACAATCAATACTTTCTTTTTATAATCAATACCTCTTTAAAAATAATTTCGAGAGTTTAATCTCTTCATTTATTTTCTTTCATCGTATTGATTTAAAAACCTTTTCGTATTTTAAACTATTTTATAATAAAATTGGATATAATTTTATTATACGAAAAAGGGTTTAGGTCATTGAAAGTATATTTCAAGACCTAAACCTAGTTCTCTAAAGCGAGTTGAATTATTTTAATTCAACAACAGCTCCAGCTTCTTCTAAAGATTTTTTAAGACCTTCAGCCTCATCTTTAGAAACACCTTCTTTAACATTACTTGGAGCGCTATCAACTACGTCTTTAGCTTCTTTAAGACCTAAACCTGTAAGTTCTTTTACCATTTTCACAACAGCTAATTTAGAAGGACCTGCTTCTTTTAATACTACTGTAAATTCAGTTTGAACTTCTTCAGCAGCAGCTTCGCCACCACCTGAAACTACTACAGCTGCAGCAGCTGGTTCGATACCGTATTCGTCTTTTAATATTGTTGCTAATTCGTTAACTTCTTTTACTGTTAGGTTAACTAATTGTTCTGCGAATTGTTTCAAATCTGCCATTTTTTCTATCGTTTTAAAATGATTTGTAAAATATAATTTATTTATTGTGCGCGTTTTAATGCACTTAATTCAAACTAAATATTAGTTTAATTAAGCAACCTCTTCGATATTAGCGAATTGGTTTTGAAGAGCAGAAATAACTCTTTGAGCTGGTGATTGAAGTAATCCAATAAGTTCACCAATAAGTTCTTCTTTCGATTTGATAGTTGCTAAAGCATCTAATTGATCGTCTCCAATATAAATTTCAGAATTAATGTAAGCCCCTTTTAAAATTGGCTTAGCATTCTTTTTACGGAAATCTTTGATTATTTTTCCAGGTGCGTTAGCAATATCAGCAATAAAAATAGCACTATTACCAGTCAATACTGAAGGTAAATCTCCATAATCATTAGCCGAAGCTTCCATTGCTTTTGCAAGCAAAGTATTCTTAACTACCTCTAATTTTATACCTGCTTTATAGCAAGCTCTTCTCAAGTTTGAAGTTGTTTCTGCGTTTAATCCAGAAATATCAGATACATAAACAATGTTTGTACCAGCTAACTGTGCAGTTAAATCTTCAATCGCGATTGATTTTTCTTCTCTAGTCATACTAAAAATTTTTAACTACCAATTATACTGCTTTAGGGTCCAATGCAATTGCAGGACTCATAGTGCTTGTAAGGTAAATACTTTTGATGTAAGTTCCTTTAGCCGCAGTTGGTTTAAGTTTGATTAATGTTTGAATAATTTCGTGTGCGTTATCAACAATTTTATCAGCATCGAAAGAAATTCTTCCAATTCCTGCATGTATTATACCGGTTTTATCAACTTTAAAGTCAATTTTACCCGCTTTCACTTCTTGAACAGCTTTTGCAACATCCATAGTTACTGTACCTGTTTTAGGATTTGGCATTAAACCTCTAGGACCTAAAATACGACCTAAGGGACCTAATTTACCCATAACACTTGGCATAGTGATAATTACATCAACATC
>CAILTC010000034.1 GCA_903837025.1 uncultured Bacteroidota bacterium
AGATACTGTTAGAGCTGAATTAGATGCTGAAATTTTTGCTGCTTTAGCTATTAATTACAACCAGAAATGGTTTATAAATTTGCTATAAAAAATCATCATCAGCAAGAGTCAGATTCACTTAAGTTAGATGCTGCAAAGCTGAATTTAAAAGTTTCAAAAGCAATTATGTACCCTAACTTTTCAGTAGGATATAATATTGCTTCTGCTTTTTCAAACTATATAAGTAATATTCCATTTAAAGAGTGGTGGAAAGGTTACGGAAATCAGCTAAGTGATAATTTTAATCAACAAGTTGCCCTAAATTTCAATATTCCATTATTTAACAATGGCAGAAACAAATTTGGATATGATCAAGCTAAAGTAAGTTTAAGAGATGCAGAGTATATTAAAGAGCAAGATAATATTGAGTTGAAGAAAAATATTTATTCAATTTATTCAAGCGCTAATTTTTCTTTTAAAAAATATATTTCAGCTGAACGGATGATTAATGGATTACAAGCCACTTATGATATTCTGCTAAATGGATATGAGACTGGAGGAGTAAATATTTTAGATTTGATTACAAGTCAAAATTCCTTGCTAAAAGCAAAAATTCAACAAATTATTACCAAATATGATTATGCCTTTAAAGTAAAGATATTGGAGTTTTATAGGGGCAATTAATTCTCAGTTTTAAATGTTTGTGCCGGTTAAATTGACCACCTCAGTCCGAAGAAGAATTTGTTAAAACATTTTTAAAAATGAGAGTCCTTTGCTAAACTAGATTTGTTTAAGCAAAGACGCGTAAAGTGATCGTGTTTAAAATCAGAGGGGCTATTGTTTTTGAATGTAATGCTGTATAAATTTACTTGACGGTAGGTAATAGTGTATAAAGAGCAGTCGTGTCATGGATTACCAAATGTTAAATCATACTGATGCATTTTGCATCAAAACATATCAAACGAAATAGCTTTTAAAAAAGCACCCTTTCAGTTCGTATCATTTGATTTTATTTCATATCTGCTCTGTTAATCATCATTATTACATATTCGTTTGTGGCACTTTTTTTAAGTGTAAGGACATAAGTATTTTCTGATTATGAACCAAGATAAATGAAGAAGTATGGAAGAAACACCTATGCTGTTTCCGGTGAGCCCGACAGAGTTCTGGAAACAAATCAAGTTAGTGATGGAAGAAGTGGTGGATGCCAAATTAAGTTCCACAATAAGTGTAGAAAAAAGAGCTGATGACTTGCCGGAGAAAACACTTTTAAAATTAGCGGAGGTATGTACACTCTTCCGTGTGAGCAAGCCCACTTTGTATGAGTGGATGAAACAGGAAAAATTAAAAAGCTTTAAGATCAGATCAAGACGCTATTTCTCACGCGCGGATATTGAGGCTTTAATAAGTCAATTAAATCGTTAATCATTTAAACCATGTGAAAATGAATTGTGAACAGGCCAATCAAATGGATCTGGTGGATTATCTTTTTTCAATTGGATATTCACCTAAAAAAATCAGTGGCAATAATTACTGGTACCGCTCTCCATTCCGAGAGGAAAAAACACCTTCCTTTAAAGTGGACAGAGCTAAAAATAGTTGGTATGA